>JBIJDE010000141.1:0-10396 GCA_044344305.1 Armatimonadota bacterium | reverse complement strand
AAGTCTGGTAATATTAGGGAAGTTTGTAAATCAAAGGCTGTCATAGCATCTACTGTATATGATACAGTAATCGGGATTTTACACCCTTTTAAATAAAAATCACGACAAGATAATTTTATATTTCCTACTGATGCACTATAACACACAACACAAAGCATGATCACCAGTATAAGCATCACAAACCGTATTAAAATTTTCATAGTATTACCTTTAATATTTCCATTCGTAGAGACGCAAAATCTTGCGTCTCTACCCCGAGATGGTGTTAATTATTCAGCCTGCGGGTGACGCTTTCTGCTTCTTCTATTGCTGGCACATAGCGCAGGTAGTAGCTGGAATCCCATTCCGGCTGCGATGGGACGCGGAGGATTAGCTCTATATGGTCGGTTTGTCGGTTGGGCAATACCAGGCGTACAGTTGGACCGGCAAGGTTGGTATTCTTGGCGGTGCCGTGATGGTCCCAACCGAGTAAGAATATCTCTTCGCCGTTTATGCGCAAATATGCTTCAACACGACCGGCAGGTACTGCCTCTGGTTTGTCATTCAGCAGCCAAAGGTCGGCGAAAAATAGTTCTCTGGCATTCCAGACGAATTTTGATATCTTTGCGCTTGCCAACACCGGCCGCAGCGAATCGCGCACCGCGTAATATGCCTGTTTCGGTTTGTCCGGCCATTCGAGGATGCTCATGTTTGCCGCACATGGCCATGGTTCGTTGAAACACCAGTTCAGCGACATGGACGCGTTGGGTTTTTGCCGTCGCGCTTCCTGGAACAGACATTTCAGTCCCTCCGCCTGCAACAATTGACCGTTTACAACAGTATCTTCGAGGTTTGTCATTTTACCGAAATAATGTTCGATTACATCAAACAGCAGGTGGCTATTCGGCTCCCATGCTCCTACGGCGTGATGGGTTTCCCAGGCGGTTCCAAGTTTTGGCGGAAAGATATCTGCCGCCGGAATAATTTCGCGAAGCAACTCCTCTGACGATGGCCCGCCGCAGCCAAACTCGGTATAAGCGGTGCTATTCGCGTTGGCGAATATCTGAAAAACTTCCTTGCCTGCCGGTGTGCGGAAAATGTAGTGGCCATGTCCCATACCCATAATTGGCGAAGTCGGAAGAAAAGGCCGGTCGGGATCCATGTCATAGCAATTGCGGTTAATCAGGCGAATTGCCGCATCCTGTTCTGTCATCCCCGACCAGACATTGAACAATTCATTACCGGCGCACCATATTGTAACTGACACATGGGAACGCAAGCGTTTTAGGATGCTCTTTGACTCCTGGTCAAGCACACGCAGATACTCAGGAGTGCCTTCGTAACGGTTGCACGCCAATGGAAATTCCTGCCAGACCATTATTCCCAACTCATCACAAATCTCAAAAAAAGATTCTTTCTGTACCGGAGCGCCTCCCCAGCAACGTAGCAGATTCATATTCGCGTCTTTCCCCAACTGCAGCAAAGAACGATGTCTTTCCGTGGTTATTCTGCCCGGGAATATATCAGAACTGACGGCATTCGCGCCTTTCGCGAATATTTGTCGATTGTTAATTTCCAGAGTAATGGGTGGATTGCTGGGACCTTTGGGGAATCCGTCATTTGCCGGATAATCCCATTGCCCGGGATGCATCACCAGTCTCACCCGGCGAAATCCCACCTTTTTCGTTATTATCTGGGTAACATCATCAATTTCATCAAGCAAAGAAACCTTTGAAGTATACAGTACCGGTTCTCCCTGGTCGTGTGGCCACCACAGTTCCGGGTTTTCTACTGTCATTGACAGCGTCATGGTTGTGCCAGTGACGGGTGATGACTGTGCCTGTACTTCGTTGCCATCTTTATCAAATAGTTCCCACCGAATTTCTTCACGGGTTTTTCCGCTCAGTTCTACTTCCAGGCTAACTTCCGCCGTTGCCAAATCTTCGCTTAACTGGTACCGCACTTCTGCGTTGATAATATGGTTTGCGGGCATGACCGACAGATGCGTTTCATCCCAGATACCGGAAGGCAACAGGCGCGGATGAAAATCCCAACTATAACTTACGCAAGGCTTGCAACTCTGGTTTGCCTGTACGCGGTCCAGCGGTTCCAACCGCGATTTTGGGTGCGGGTATATTAAAATCTCCAGCACATCGCCGGGTTTAGCCTTGCCGGTTATATCCAATGCAATGGGGGTAAACATCCCTTCCTGTTCCAGCAAAATTTCGCCATGAAGCCGTATTTGGAACCGGTAATCGATGCCACCGCAAATGAACTTTACTACCTGACCATCAACCAAAGCCGGAAAATCCAGCGTTGCCCGGTACAGCCAATATAAATCTTCCAATGGCAAATATTGCTGCCAGTTGTCGGCAATGTGCGGGTCACCCCATCCTTCTGCCCGCGCCCAATCCAACTGTACCGCACCCGGAACAACCGCAGGAACGAACTTTTTAGGAGCTATCTCAGGTGAAACAGTATTCCCAACTTCCCATTTACAGATGTAATTTTTTATCATTATCTTAATCCTACCTATTATTTTTTGACATAATTAACATGATTAACAAGATTTTCGGCTTCGCCATTAAATTATAATTGTAGATTAAAGTCAAAACTCCCCTCCTTGGCAAGGAGGGGGCAGGGGGTGGTCGGTTTGGCAGACAATTCTAATATATCACCACCCCATTATTCTTAATTTATTTTTTTACAAATTCGCAAGCAACCAATTTTCGTGATGGCACTATAAACTTTTCGGATTCTATTTCTTTTGGACCGAAATAACCTTTGACAGCACCTTCACATGCCCAGTGTTCGCCACGATGTTTTGCTACATTAGCGCATATTGTGGTTTCAATAGGAGTATCCAATGGATTCCACAGATAAGCTGTAAATCGTTTTGCTACCATCTTATCATAAGCAACAACCTGTGGAACTATTGCCAGAACGCGTTCATCACAACATTCTACCAAACCACCACCCAGCAACAATGACAATTGCAATGCTTCTACCCCTTGATAACCCGCCAGCATAGTCTGGTCCCATGGATTTTCATAAGCAAGATACGGCAGTTTTATATAAAATTCACGCTCAGTTGGCAATGAATCCATGGAGCGGTAAGTTATCGACATGTCAGGTTTATACAGCCGTTTCATAGTTCGTGCTTTCGGGAACTGCGCCAATCCGGTATGGGCAAACAGCCATAACACGTCCATGATGCCTTCGCGAGGGCTATCTTCCAGCAGTAGCAGCGCAATTTGTTCCATCGAGAATCCGGTTTCCCAGGGTGGAATCTGCGCCAATTGGTCGCGTCCTCCGGTAGAACCATGACACCACCCACGGGTATCAAGATCGGGTGATTCCGATTCATTCCAGGTTATACAGTGCATGCCGAGGAAAATATTGGCAAAACGTTTAGCATTTTCCAGGTATTGCGGCTCTTTAAATCGCTTCCATGCCAGCCAGTTAGCGGTGACGGCACTGGCATGACCGAATGGACGCGCTTGCCCTGCGCCTACCAAATCTCCCTCAATGCTGCAATTCAGCGTCCAGAAATCACCATCCAGCTTGCCGTTGACTTTCGATAGCAATTCTTTGGCATTATTTTCAAAGTTATCCTCACTAAAAACATCAGCGGCTATTAAATTGCTGATAGCTTCCCATGCACTGACACCGGCGTCAGGAATACGAGGACCGGAAACATTCATAATAGCATTAGTCCGAATTTTTATTACTTCTCTCATCTTTTCATGTAATGATTCATTCAATCCGCTGACCTGAGCCTTGCGAAGCATGCTGACATAAAATGGTGTTAATCCGATAGTCCATATCGATGTTGGGTCATGGTCTTTATCTTTCTCAAACAATGTCGACATTCGGTCGGACGCCCCGATTATACTTTTGTCATTCCAAACATGCCCAAGGAATGCCAGCGGTCCGCAAAATTGCCCGGCAAAAAACGAATTTCCGTTATCCCATTTCGGCCGGGTGCCTGGCGAGTAAACATTAGGACCAACTTCTGGATTTAAGAAACCAGGATATCCCGCAGGATTAGCGCAATTATTGGATAACCATAGCGCGGCTTCAATCCATGACGCATTGCAAGATTTAGCGACTTCAAAAGCTCCAACTATTCCATCTTTGGGGAAATGTATCTGGCACATTCTTTCCCAACCGTCTGCCAACCAACCGTCCCAATGATTATCCGGCAATTCACCACGAAAATCTACCGTAACTTGCTGGGTTATCCCACTTCCGGCATCAACAACAATATTCGGGTCTTTATGCAGCGAGTTGTTCCAGTTAATCGCACCCATGAGAAACTTTATACCGCGCATACCTGCTTTTGCCTGTAATTTATCATCTGCAAATGGCATGTCAGATGGTTTATCATTTAATTTGCGGGTTGGCTGGCTGTAAATATCTTTACTGCTGCAAATATCCCAATCGCCAATTAACATGGTACAGCGAGTATTTTCGCCATCTGGTGTACTGACGCGATTTACCAGTAACGGCGAGGCTGATTGATAAGTGAGGTGGGCGCGACCGGGACGGCCATAATACCACAAAGGCTGGGTGAATCCGGCACCATTAATTTGCTTGTCGCCTTCGCTGCGATATACCGGTTGCTGGCAAATCATCGTCATGCTGTGCTCATTGCCATCATATTCATACGGCAGTTCATACGCGGTGAGTGCCTCTAAAACTTCAATAGCCTCAACAGTCGGCAGCATCTGAGTATAAACGGTGAAACCACTTTTACCATCATCCGGGATACTCACCTTTACACGCCAATCGACTTCAGTACCGCCGAAAATCTCGCGTCCACCGAATAAGAAAAAGCTTTCGCCTTTTTCCAGCAATTGACCGCAGGTAACGCGGACACCGCCGATGTTCAGCCACTCATGGTCTTTAAATCGCAACATCGGCCTGTCGCCATCGCGAAACCATTCTGGACGATAACCGCCATCAAAAGCGGCAAAAGTAACGGTTTTATCACCGTTGGTTAATTTAATATTTTTCATTATGACTCCAAAATTAGTTTTTAGTTTTTAGTTTTCAGTTTTCAGGTATTTTTTAATCTTGACTTTCCGGTTGAAGTCGAATGAAGTCGGTTGCAATCGAAATGATTTTTTAGAAAATTTCACTCTTCTCTCTTCTCTCTTCACTACTCACCCTTCTGCACCTTTTCCCATTCTTCAAATACGGCGATTGCTATGTTGGGGTTGGCACCGGGACCGAATTCACATTGGGCTATTATTCCGCCGGCGGGGTCGTACATGTGTTGTGCTACTTTACGTACTGCATCGCGACCGTCCTGCGGGTTGGGTGAACTCAGGATATGCTGACGGTCAATTTCACCCCAGAAGGTTATTTTTCCTTTATACAACCGGCCTAATTCGGCGATATCCATTACGAATAGTTGTGAATTAAGTGCGTCAACGCCTACCTCAATAATATCGGAATAAACCTCAGAAATGTAACCGTCAGAATGCATGAAGGCGAATTTGCCATTGGCATGGGCAATATCGCAGTAATCTTTATATAACGGTTTAAATAACTCACGCCATATCGGTGGAGGAATCAGCAATTGCCACTGCGAACCCCAGTCATCCATAAAACCGATAGAATCTACATCGGTAGTCACCCAAAACTCAAGTTCTTTCATGTAATAATCATGGATAGCGACCAGTATTTTATCCATTCCTTCTTCCGGCATCATCACATCCATCAGTGCGTTTTCGCTGCCGCGCAAGAATTGATATCTTTCCCACGGTCGCGGGCAGCAACCGGCAGTAACAAAATAGTCAGTATTAGCGCAAAAATTATTAATAATATCACGCGCCTTGATAGGGTCTGCCGGCAATATCTCATAAGGTGGCTTCAACGCTGATAGATCTTCAATATCAGGTATCTGCACAGTTTTCACTTCGCCAATTACGCCTTCATGAATATTATGAAACAGGCATCCCCATTCATCAACATATTCACCGACAGCAAACATGTCGCCTTTTTGACGCGGTGCGGGTTGAAACACATTAGGTGTGCCGCGAAAATCACCGGGGAAACGACGCTGAATCTCCGCGAAATGTTCAGGGAAACGCTTAGTTGCCCAAGGTAGTGCCCACAAGTCGCGCGGCAATCTTTCCGGGGTTTCAAACTTCAAAGTACGCTGTACTATTTCTCTCGGTGTCTGGCTCATTTTACTACCTCTTTTTGCAAATATAACTTTAATGCGGCAAATACCGCTTCTCCCCAAACCTGGTGGCCACGGTCATTTGGGTGGCAATTATCATCGCTGTAATGATACTCTCCCCAGTTTAATCCGTCATTAGTTTTTTGCAATATAGCGCTACGAATATCAATAAATGGCACACCTTCATTCACAGCTATTTGCCGGGTTGCCGCAATAGTTTCATCCAGATGTTCAAAACTGCTTTTTAACGGGTTATCGCCACCGGTACATGCTATTGCTACATCCGCGCTAAAACATACTCGGATGCCTTCTGAAATGCTCTGCAATGCAATAGTCGTTTGCCACGGTTCCAGGTGATGCCATCCACAATCATTTGCACCAAACGCGACTATAACCAGGTCGGCATTTAATGACCCCAATACATCGCGCCGACCCAAACCTTCATAACTATTCTGTCCGCCAATGCCGCAGTAAATTATTTCTATCTCGCTATTCGGGTAGGCATTTGCCATTAAATCGCGCGCAATCGACGCCCAGTTTTTCTCAGGACAACTTGCACCGCCAAAATAGTTAGGAGTGCGTCCTACCTCGCTGATAGAATCGCCAAAACTCACTATCCGCACTTTTTCACCATTACGCAGTTTTTCACTCGTTCTGGGCAAGCCGCGAAATTTAACTTCACTCATTACCAAAACCGCCTTTCACCACTTCACGCAATTTGTCGCCATCTATCCATTCCTGGCAGGACGCAAACCAGAACCGGCCTTTTGAACATGGTTGTGCGGCTAAATTACGTGCGTATTCAATTATATTGGGAAACTCTTCCTCGCCATCCGGCGATATGCCTACCAGGTACGCGATGTCATCGCCAAAAACATTATATACTTCCTGCACTGTCATCTGCGGGTATGCCAGTTCCAATCCCCAAATTTTAAAATCGCCATGCCGCAAAGTTTGCAAATGCTGGCGATAAGTGCCGCAGCAATGAATCCATACTCCGCCAAATGTGTCGGCAATGCGCTTAACATACGGCAAACCAAATTCTGCATATTGTTCGGCAGATAGCAACGGCATGTAATCTTCGGTAATGCAGATGCCGGTGGTGGCTGGCATTGAAATATACGGCCAGATAGAACCGACCACTTTCTCGCGACTGATGATATCGCAATAACGGCTAACATATCCGATGATAGTATCAGTAATGTGGTTTAACGCGTAATGTATAGCTTCCGGGTCTTCATACATTCCACACAAGAATTCGGTCTGCTCCATCATCAGCGACAACGTATTTAATGGTCCCTGAAAACATGGAGTGCGGACGAAAATATTGTCAGTTCCCAACCGGTCGCAAACCTGTCGATACAACTTTATTGCCAGCGCATAATCAGTCTCTTCAAATGGTGCTGGCGATAAATTTGCCAAATCCGCCGTGGTGTGTGCAATCGGATGTATGTGTATGCAACCCTCTTTAGTAGCGGGGATAATCTCGCCACCCCAGATTCGCGCGGTGGATACCGTGCCGAAATCCGGCCAGAAACATGGCAATATCTCTTCAGCATTTCCGGAGGCATCTTTACGGATACACTCAACCGCCTGCGATACCATCTCTTCTTCATCAAATATCTGGCGATAACTCGGCTGGTTATATATGGAAACCATCGGTTCAGACGACCGTCCATGCCAGAAATCATCAAACTTCCGCAATGCTCGGTCTATTCTGTCTTGTGAGAAAATTATGTTTTCTGACATCTTAATACCTTATTAAAAATATTAGCTTCATGGTAGGGGAGCTGTCCCCAGCTCCCGCGACAGTGTCTTTTTTATAAAAAAGAATGGGTTACAAACGACAAATAAGGTAAGTAATTACAACACCACGCAAAAAGATCTGTCGCTATTACACTTGCCTACATCATTATTCCGGTTCATCGCGGGAATTGGGGACAATTCCCCTACCATCCACCAGTCTGGAGGAGAAGTCAATACTTCCCAAACTCCTTGCATGCCTGATACACCGCGGCGAGATTTTCTGATGGTACACATGGTGGCAGGTTGTTGCCTTCCTGTAGAATGAATCGACCGCCACGTTTAATGCCGGATGTTAATATCTTTTTCGCTTCTTCATAACATTCTTCTTCGGTTCCCTGCATTAACAGGTCCACCCGCGGGCCGCCGGATATTTCCACTTCTTCACCCAATTCATCGCGGAGTTTGCCATGATTCACTGGAAAGCCGGTATCAAACGACATTACACCTAATTTATCGTGAATAAGTTTAAAATGGCGGGTGGAATCGCCGCACAGGTGAATTGATCGTTTTTTATCTTCAGCTTTGGTGGTGCTGAAATTACTGTAGGCAAACTCGTGAATTGGCAGAATAAACTCTTCATACATGCCACTGCTGATAAGTTGAATCGAATCATCGGCCAACCATCCCCATTCACCCACCGTTGGGTTGCCGGCTAATTTCGACAGTGCGTGATTGCGCAGAATACATGCTTTGGTAATATGCATTAAAACTTCAACAGTTTTATCAGGATCTTCACCAAGCAAGGTGAAAATATCTGACCCGAAAAGGTTAGCCGCAATAGTCAAAGGCCCGTCAAAACCAACTCCGAATGGACCGACCTTTCCTTGCCTGCCCAGATAGGTGAAATCGTTGGCAGCATCAGCCATCTTCTCGCGGAATTCAAGTCGTTCCTTTATCCAAGGCTGTTCTAAAGGGTTGGAAAAGTCCTGCGCCAGAAACCAATCAACATCGTCAATATCCATAAATTGATGGGTGCTGGGAACCTGTCCCGGTTCAAATAATATTTTCGCGCCAAAATACGCGGCATCATAAATATTCTGGTTTTCAACGCCAAAGTTCCAGCTTTCCGGCAATTCAGACGACCCATCGCTCACTTTACTAAATTCGGCAACTACATATTCAGTAAGCCGTGCCTGAATCTTCAACATTGTCTGCGGGTTATTGAAATATTCCCGGTACCCGATTCCTTCAGGGTTCAATTGTGGATTTAACAAAATCACCCGCGAGTTTACATTCCATCGCAGCGGAACGCGGATCGGCTTGCGGTCATAATAAGATTGCCAGACTTGTTTTTTCTCTTCATTTGATACTGTATTCATCGTTTTCTCCAATGCTGGGTAATTTTCGTAGAGACGCAATATTTTGCGTCTCTACAATCAGGTACTATCTATTTATCGCCAAATTTCCGTCTCCAAATGTTGTTACTTCAATTTCAACATTGGTCGCTCCGATGGTAAGTTCATGTTTTCCATTACTGGCGGAATATTTTACTGGCACCCAATTTCCATTCACCGGTATTTCAAATATTGTTTCACCATCGTTTTCAAACAGAGATACCAGCAATTGCAGTTTTTCTACCGGGAAGGCGTCAACGTATGGCATTACCGGACCCATGGGGATGATACCGCCTTCGCGAATATACAGCGGAATTATCTCCAGGTCGGCATTTACCGTCATCCACTTGCCGCCGGTGATTCTTTCTTTTGTCCACCAGTCGGTCCAGGTGCCGGCGGGCAGGTATACTTTACGTTCATCATTTTCTGACATTAACGGTGCAACCAACAATGAATCGCCGAAGAGATATTCGTCGCCCATGTTGAATGTCGTCGGGTCATCCTGATAATCAACCACTAATGGACGTGCCAGCGGCAGGGAATTGTTAACACATGCCTTGGCAGAACCGAATATATACGGCAGTAACTGGTAGCGCAGATGAATATAGTTGCGGCATACCCGCAAGGTATCCGGTGCGAATTTGTATATTTCGCGATCGCCGAATCCGTGAATGCGGCTATGGGACAGGAACATGCCCAATTGCATCCAGCGGATCAACAATCTTTCATCAATGGTACCACAGAATCCGCCAATATCCTGACTCCAGAACTGGAACCCGGACATGCCGAATGACAAGCCGCCTTGCAGTTGTGGAGCCATATTCCAGTAATTCGGGCTGTTATCGCCGCCCCAATGCAGCGGATAACGCTGGCTGCCCGCCCATGCAGAACGCGCCCATACCACGCCATCACCGGTTTCTTCCTTCGTAACTTCAAACAGTGCCTTGTTATATAACAGCGGGAAAAGGTTGTGCATCTGATGCCCGGGGGTGCCGTCATGATATACGCCGTCCAGTGGTGCCGCCTCGCCAAAGTCGGTCTTAATCACCTTCGCACCCTGGCGGAATAACTGTCGGAATGCTTC
>JBIJDE010000612.1:0-2874 GCA_044344305.1 Armatimonadota bacterium | reverse complement strand
TTCTGGAGTTCCTTGCTGTTTGGCAGCCGCCAGTCATTGTGGCCGAGATAGGTGGCAGTATTTTTGGTCTGAGCAAACGCCAGTGCGTGTTCCCAATCCATACCCAAGCCGCTGTCAGCCTGGGCCCACATCAAGCCCGTGGCCTGATCCGTAATAGTGCCATCACTGTTATTTTTAAAATTATTGACACCATAAACATCCCCACGAACACAGCGGGCAAGATGCCTCGGCCCTGTGCTGATGGCATACGCTTTGATATGTCCTGTACCAAAATTTACGCCGAACGCCATTTCTGCGCCGGTCTCAGGCTCTACCGTGCTTTCAAGCAGTCCCGTATACTTTGTGCTGCTCCAGAAGATGGCATGACTGAGTTCCATCTCACTTGTGTAATTAATGGTGAAATAGTTAGAGTTAATGTAGGGCCAGCCACTGCTGCCGTTCCAAATGGAATACAGCTCTTTGATGGTGGGCAGACGCCAGTCGCTGTAGCCGCCATAATTTTGTGCATTCAGGGCTGCGGGGACCGCTTTGGCCTCTGTCCAGTACACCTGACTGGTGGAGAGGTTCTGCTGCCAGGTCAGACCGGTGACGTTGTCTTTCACGGTAAGGCCATCATTGCTTTTGGTATAGCTGGGCTGGACGCCTAAAAACTGGGCATCCTGACCATAGAATGCCTGACCGATAGATGGAGCGGGAATCTCAGCTGTGGCGTTGTAGCTCTTTGTTTGCCCCGTATCGACGATGGAATAAGTGCTTTGAGCAGGTATTGTGTACGTTATTGCTGATGTATCGCCTGCAGTTAATGAAGTTGATGATGAACTGCCACCACAGCCGAAGAATGTGAGGGTTCCAAGTGTAGATAGTATCAGTAAGGTTATTTTCTGTTTTGACATGACAAACTCCCGTGATAATGTGGTGTTTTTTATATGGCATCGACATTGCCTACACGACATTATTATACTGATGAATTTTCACGATAATATCACAATAATATCACATTCACATCACATTATTACATTAATATAAACTGCATAATAAGGAAACAGGTTATGTATTAATCTATATAAAGTATGGTCTAATGATTAGGGATGGTGGTGTTTATACCTCGTTTCGCTTGTGTGGTCATTCCCGGAATTCCGCACCATATTACCCATCGCGGCAATCGTCGTGATGACATTTTTTTCTGTAGAAGATCGCGAGGAATATCTGGCGATTATGCAGGATTATTGCCTGGGATTACCAGTGGTGCAGTGCCAGCTATCATGTATTGGATGTTGTTAACCCGTTATTAACCCCATGCCCACTAAATACTGGGTTTACCCGGGTATATCCTGGGGTGAAGGGTTGACAGGTGATGAAGATATGAATACTATAGCGCATATTCGTACTAATGCCCATACCGGTTGGTCCACCGGGACACCAGAGTCTGTCGCTACCATTAAACAACAAATTGAACGATGTTTAACCCGCCAGCCAGCAGGAAAAAATTCAAGAAACTGATTAATGCATTTCGTGTGCATGTATAAGGTAATAACATGGGTAATCATTTTAAATATTTTGACCATACATTACGGTCAATTCAAGAAATTGAAATAATGACAGAGAAGGCATTGAATGGGATATCTGGATATGTTCCATTCAAGGCCGGAGATGATGAGGTGTCTGCGGAACTCAAGAGAATTTCTGAATTACCGCGATTAACTGATATAGAAGGTGTTACGATAACCAGTATTACAATAAGCGGTACTCTTCCAAACAAAGTAGATGCTTATCAGGTCTTTGCAGACATTTTGCATAAAGGCATAAATACTTATGGTGCGTATGGTGTCATTAGTAATAGCGTAAATTATGAAGAAATAAATAGCCAACAAACAGCAACGCGTGCAAGTTCAATATCTGTAGGAGTTCGAAATGGCCGTTATGAGTTTGCTCTTTTTGATACTCAATCTAAAGTTGCTAAAGATAAAATATATGCACGTGAGTATATTGATTGTCTGATTAAAAACACAAATATTCCAATAAAAACAATTAACCACCCGGAAGGATATAATATAATTCATAACACCAATGGTTGGACATGGGGTACAGAATCTGTAAATAGCACAGTGTTTGCATGTGAATTACCAATTTTATCTGTTGAAGAAATGATTAATATTTTGCGAAATGGAGTTATGGTAAGCGCTAAAAAAATATTTAAAAATGAATGGTACATTGCTTCTATTCGCCTCGTGACAAAACCTGAAGAAATAGTGAAGATGTATAATCAGTTATTAGCTGATGCCTTTCCTGCCCAGCATTATGATATCATTTTTTTTCTAAAATTAGAGTCCTTATCCGCAATTGATGCGTTACGCTTTTTGTGTAAAGGCAAAGGTAAATTCGACTCTGAAATTGGGGCATTTCCTTTGCCAGATAAAAATTATGCCTGGGTTAACGTTGTTTCTACCACAGATGGTCATTATATTGAGTTAGAAACTCTATCTCCAATTGATAATCTGGATGATATTAATAGTATGTTGGGGCTTGATTTAAGAGATGCTTCGTCTTGTTAATAAGGAGACACCATGAATAATTCAATTATAGAGGCAATTGCAAAACCTATTGCAAATGGTAGGTAATGCCGTCCTAATCATCCAGAAAAGAGATAATTTTTCCTGAGTTTCGCAAAAATTACTAAAATCGAATATCTTTTTGTATTTTACTCTCAAAATTACTGCTTTAAGTTTAAATTTGGGGCACTAATATTCAAAATCAGGAAATGAACTTCTGAGTGGATATTTCTTATTTATCTTCTCAATGTCAATAAAATTTAAACTAAAAGGGAGGGAAGTTGTACCCAACTTCCCCGACAGCGTATGTAGAATAAAAACGAAC
>JBIJDE010000140.1:0-10433 GCA_044344305.1 Armatimonadota bacterium | reverse complement strand
AGATAAAAATTGAATTGTGTCGTCATCAATTGCTCCACCTGCCAGAGTTAAAAGTGCTATCGCGGCAGCGGTAGGGTTTGTTTGTCCTATCGTTTCACCAGCAGTATCAGCAAAACCGCCATCAGCGCATTTTAGTTCAGATATCGCGTCAGGCGAATAGCTGAAAATATCTTCATCGATAATTTGCTGAGTCAATTCACCAAGGAAAGTAGTATATGCGCTCACAGTATTTTCACCCCGCCGCGCCAAACCACCCGGACATATTTGATTGGTGAATACGTCTTTATCAAAGACCACTTTTTGTTTTAATAATCTACTGCTATTTGCGCGGTTGAATTGCTCTATAATGTCTGCACTGGTGGTGTTTGACAGGGTATTCATATAATTTGCTGCTAATGCGATACTGGGATTTTCCGGTGAAATTATCGTTATAACCCGCAAGGAAAAGTCGGTGTAATAAGGGTCGCTACCGCCCATTCTACCAGCAAAACCACCGTCTGGTTGTTGCTGTTCTATAATGAATTGCAGATGTTTTTGCAGCAATTTTTCCGGCAGCATTCCCCACCCGGCGCGCAGCGTTTCGTCCAATATTTCAAGATAAATGCTCATATTTTTACCAGTTTTCAGTTTTCAGTTTTCAGTTTAAGATATCTCTGTGGAACTCTGCGGTTAAGTTGATACTGAACACTGAAAACTAAACACTTAACACTGTCCTCAATATTCCAAACTCATCCACGGGGTAAATATCTTCTTTTGCGCCATCACCACGGCTATCGCGGCGGTGAATGACGCGGCAGCGCAAATCATATACATTACCACAATCTGGTATCGTACCGCCTGGGTTGGGTCTTGTCCGGCGATGATTTGTCCGGTCATCATACCCGGCAATGATACTATGCCAACCACCAGCATGCTGTTAATATTTGGAATTATTGCGGTACGCAATGCTTCGCGTCGAATATTAGCCACCGCCAGACTGGGACTTGCTCCCAGGGATAATGCCGTTTCAATCTCTGCCCGTCTTGCCCGCACATCTGATGCAAACCGCGTTACTGCCAGTGTACCCGCCGTCATAGAATTACCTATTATCATACCTGCCAGCGGTATAATGTAGCGGCCATCCAATAAATTTTCAGGACGCAATACTACCAGAGTAATATAAGCCAGCACAATAATAGAACCGGAACTGATTGCCGTCGCGTAAATCCACAGCTTCCCAGCCAATTTTTCCCGCGTGCGACCCGCCGCTGTATGCACCGCAACACTAATCATAATTACCAATGCCAACAGCACCCAATACCACTCGCCACGACCAGAACGTATAAATATAAAGGCAAGCACATACCCGGTTAACGACAATTGAATCAGCGTGCGTAAAGCACCAAAAATCAGATCTTTCTGAAACCCCAACTGCATCACCCAGTTAATCACCAAAACCACCAGCACTAAAACAGATGACAGTGCTAATTGCAAATAACTGATATGAATAACATCCATGGGTAAACCTCTAAAGCGTTTAATTACCGGACATGTCTATTGCTGATTGATATTACCATAATTTGTGTTAAATGTAAGGTCTATAGCATTTAAAATACACCTGATTAATTTGCTATTATGGAAATTATTTAGCCAATCGAATAAAGGCGTCTTCAAGTGTCGGTGGGATGCGGTTAATGTTGGCTTTATCTCCGATTATTGCGCGGATATCTTCTTCTGCTTTATCAATATCTATTGAAGATACGTGGAGTTTGTCGCCAAATATCTGTACGTCTATTATACCTTGCAAGGCGGAAATCTTTTGAGAAATGATTCGTGAATCACCTACCGTAATCTCCAGCAAGTAATTTCCTGCATCATTTTTTAATTCATCAGGGGTGCCAATTCGTACTATTTCACCTTTATTTATGAAGGCAATTCGGTTGCACCTTTCCGCTTCATCCATGTAGGGGGTTGAGATAATTATGGTCACCCCTTTCGCCGGTAAACTATAAAGTATTTTCCACAACTCACGGCGCGAAATTGGGTCGACACCGGTAGTAGGCTCGTCCAGCAATAGCAGTTGCGGCGAGTGGATAAGGGTACAGGACAAAGCAAGCTTTTGTTTCATACCGCCTGATAGTTTGCTGGCAAGCCGTTTGCGAAACGGAGCAAGCCGGCTAAACTCCAACAATTCATTCTCTGCGGTAATTCTATCAGCATTGGGAATCCCGTATAGGCTCGCGGTAAACAGCAGGTTTTCCTCTATCGTCAGGTCGCCGTACAGGCTGAACCGCTGCGGCATGTACCCGATAGTGGTTTTTACCTCATCCACCGGCTTACCTGCGATTAACATCTCGCCACTGGTAGGCGTCATAATCCCCGCCAGCATCCGCATCATCGTCGTCTTCCCCGCGCCATCCGGCCCCAACAACCCGAATATTTCACCACGCTCAACCGCCAGCGATACATCGCGAACAGCAACAAGCTCACCAAACTTCTTATTCAATCCAGCTATATCAACAATTACATCAGCCATTGGTAAAATAATACCATTTTATTAGAGTTCGATGAATGGGTAAAATAAAAGCGCAATATTTTACCAAAAATCATAATTTTATTAACATATTTTTAAGGGAGTTGTATACTATTCTACATATCTTTTCGTTAATTCTTCTTACTTATTAATTCCATAGCCCACGGCAACGCCGTGGGTTGTTTTACGATAGGCATTTACGCTCTGTAAGAGCATAATTCCTTTTCTTTGAGGAATTGTGCCCTTACAGGGCGTAAAATTGTTATGTATTCGGACCCACAGCGATGCTGTGGGCTATGGAATTATTTGATAAAGATACCTTTTTCTGTATATTTTTGAGATATGTAGAATACTATGCAACTTCCCTACCATTTGACTGCATATTTTTAATTTTCTAAACCGAAAACTTAACACTTGTCCAATTTATTTGGGTTAAGTTATTAATGATCAGTCACCGTGTGGAAAGGGACGCAAGTCCGGCGGATTTCCGACAACCTTTCATTATTACCACTTGCTAACCAGGAGATTGGCATTCCCGGGGAGATATCTCTGTTGTAAATCGAGCCGGGCTTCACCCCTTTCCAAACGGTGACCAAATATTAAAAGTTAGATATGTAGAATACTTTGCAACTCTTTCACTAAAAATACCCATAATCGTGAATCAGACAAAAATAATCCATTAAATCCCTGAAATCCTCTCAATCCGTGGTTCGGACAAATATAAATAACCTCTACTGCACATCAATCTTAACTGACATATCGCTACTGCCAACGGTTATTTTCTTTTCTATTACTTTACCGGCAGTGGTAGTCATTTTAATTATCCAATCACCAGGGGCCATGCTGCCGAATCTTGATATGGCACTGTTCAGGCCTGAGTAGAATTGCCATTGGATTACCTGGTTATACTTAACATCCTCCCACGGACCCGTGCCGGTAATGGTCACCGTTGTTGGGTAAGTGGTGTTTTCTGTCAACGGACTGATGAATGATATTACAGGTAATTTTTGGTTAGTGCTATACACGATGTTATTAGCATCAAATTTAGCATCCCAATTAACTCGGCTATAGAATGGCATTTTATCCAGGGAACCGATTGCTGAATAAATTAATAGTATACCGTTTTTCGGCTTAGTATCATGTATACAACTCACAGATCGTGAAAATGGTATTTGTATTGCTTTGTCTGTTCCGTCTTGCCATAGCCAGGCGTATGCGCCGACTGTGTTTCCGCTGCTATTTTCGTTAACATTGGCAGGTCGGATATATGACGGCGAATCTATCGGTTTCATATCAAAGATAAATTCCGGTTTGTCTTCTGGTACTTTTATCAGCCACATACCTGATTTGGATGTTCCCATTCCCCGATAAGAAATGACACTACCATTATCACTTAGCTGATAAGTGCCGGCAGGAATATTTTCAAAACTAAAGTTTCCTTCCGCGTCAGTTGCTTTGGTAATATACAACCCACACCCGGAATCAGGAATGCCGGCAAAGGCGATACTTACCTGAGAATTTTTTACTACCGCACCTTTTGTGTCATACAGTTTTCCTTTCACTGTTGTTAACGGTTTGAAGTCGGATGTTTTCAATCGCAGGTAATTATCAACAAACTTATATGGCACATCTTTTGCTATGCCAACAGAAGGATTAATGATGGTAATTTTTACGGTAGTATTGGGTAGATCAATAATGAAATTATTGTCTCTGCGGATGATTTTTTTCTTGCTTATATCGTCATCAGGAATAACCATCATATCTGAATTGTTAACAAAGAAATTATTTCTGCCATTTTCATTTAACACATAAATGAACTTATTTATTTGCGGGTTATTATTGATGACAACAGCCGGTTTTTTCATTAATAACTCACTGGGGGTCTCTTTGGTTATTTCCATCATGGTAGAAGTTTTTTGATTATTTGAGGTTAACAAATATTTTGTCAGCCACAAATTTACTCGCGCCTTGTTAGTTAAATTAACTACCGCCTGTTCGGAATTACTGACAATATTATACACAGATGTGTTTTGCTGTCCCTGGTAATAATTTCCTGTTTGCGGGAATAGAGGCATCAATGATGAAAAATAATAAGCACTGTTGGGATTCGTTATTTCCTTGCCATTTTCGTCGACATGTTTTACGGTAAATGTCTTTAATAGCAGATTCTTCATTTCGCCATTTGTGCATATTCGTAAATTATTGGGGGCCGTTTTCGACCACCAGCCTAATATTTTATTTTTATCATAATATACCGTAGCCTCAGGTTTTTCTGCATCAGCGGGCAAGGTCATGGTATGTATTTCCAGCGGATTACTGTAATCAACCCAATTTACGATAGAACCGCCGGGTAGATTAGCTGACTCATTTTTCAATACTACTTTGACGATATCTTTAGATGGCAGTGATACCTCCGCGGCCGGGTTATATGGATCTGACATCATATCTATCATCAATTTGTAAGTGCCAGGTAATGCAGATCGCAAGACAATTCCTTTATCTGTTCGCGTCACTTTGATTAATAAACTGGCATAACTTTGCGATATTTCTTTCACATACACATCTGATGTTATTGATAATTGGTTGAATTGTGCTGGGGTAACACCATCAGAATTCATTATATTAATATTTGCAGATGGAGCAACATCAAAATCATTTATTTCCAATATTCCGGTAGAACCAATGCTCGCATCTGGCGAATCGTTATATGGGATATATAATGTTAATACTTTAGCACGGGGTGCCTCTTCATCAGTCATCAAGTATAAAGTTATCGGTGAGTTCATATATCCGTAAGTGACATTATTATAATAAGGTGAATCTGTGGTTGTATTAAACATCCGGGTCTGGAAATCTTGCTTTACCTCTGGTTTATAGACACAAATTCCTGACACTTTTTCTACTGTGAACTTAAGATTCATACTGGAACTGACTTTTTGCGGTGCTTCCAACGGGGTGGTAACCTTTACCACATTAGCCGGCAATATTCCAACCGGTATATTATCTCCCCATATTGTCACCCGCACCGGTGGTATGTCACTCAGATTAACGATGCCATTTTCGTCTGACTTTACTGAAATTAGTTTTACCTTTCCTTCAACAATATATGATCCATTAACAATAGCGTTAGTTGCTGGTTTGCCGGTGTTATCAAATACCGTCATGGATACCCTTCGCGGGGTAAACTGGTAAGTATCCACATCTGGCTTTCCGTTTTCTGCAACTATTATCGGCGTCGGATTTCCCCGTGTACCGCCATCGATGGACAACTGCAAGGTATACGATGCGCCGGTCATACATTCCGGCAATAGTACCGCACCACCAGCAACCGTGGTGATAATCTTTACAGTGTCAAAGTTTTCACTTACTGATTGACGACGGGTTGTATCATTCAGGTCAACTTTCATCCAATCGTCATAGACTTGATTTTTTGGATAATTCCAACTAAGTCTTCCGGTAATTTTTGTGCCATCAGGAATAACTTTCCCGATATCATCAGATACTTTTATTGGTATTTGCACCGGTTTTACATAATCAAGAGTCAGATTACGAGTAGCTTCTTTTGTTTCAAATTTCCATACTTTATGTATTGAATTTGAAGGTATTATCGGCTTAATTCCTCTGTTGAATGTCGCGGTAATTGCAAGTGTTGTCGCTTCTGCCGGCATTTGAAAGAAATATTTCCCATTTAGTAATCGTTGTTGGTTATTTAAAGTTACAGCAGTTCCATTCAACATATATGAACCACTTATATAATAATCCATATTGCCAGCCACAAGATTATTTATGGTCAGCGTTACACCCGGTCGTACAACAATGATATCACATGCTGTAGTTTCGCCTTCGATAATTTTTACTGTTTTAGTAGACTCCATCACCAGTATCGTTGCATCACCCGACGGGACCATGGTGTTAAATGCCCCGAGAGCATCAGTAACGTAATTTAGCTTCTGGTCGCCAGTCGTAACAACAACTTTTTCGTTAGCACAAATTATCCCGGCATCCGTCTTCACTACGCCTTTTAAAAAACCATAGGTAATAATGTCAGCAAAGACGTATGAATAGGCAGTAGTAAACAGAAGAAATATAATTATGCGAAATACCATGAATGCTACTCCATTTATTTTGACTGGCTTTATAATAATAAATAATAGATGGTATGTAAATAGTTTTAAAAAATGTATAAACTCACATTTCAGTATACGTTTTTTTTACATCGATTAACAGGATTTTTGGGGATATTTTTTTTATCCTTTCAATCCTGTTAATCGATGTAAAAACAAAAATTCTATAACTGATTAATCTATAACTGGCATTACCATTCCTGGTTGACCCATCATGTCTGTCATCATCTTGCCACCCAGCATGACGTTAAATGTGGTCTTTGTTTGTACCCGGGGCAACGGCTGCGTGCCATCAAGTGCGGTCGCCGGTCCGTAGCCAATCATGCGCAAGTTCACGGTGTCGCAATCTTTAAAAATACCAGCCGGCACGGTCATGGTTACTTGTTCTGGTCCCATGAACTTTTTATCTTTTACATAAGTTATAACGTCTGCCATCTGTAGATAATCCCACGCCATATCCGGTTCGGTGCGCACCTCGGCGGAGTTCCACATAATCAATGTGGTGGTTCCCTGCATTCCGATGATTTGCGCGTAGTATCCCAATATTCCCGGTACGGCATCCCATTTGAAGGTTATAGCCTTGTCCATTGGAATCTTTTCGCTGAATTTTGGGCTGCTCATTTTTATCGGTGCCAGAAAATTAACTTCTTTCGGCACGGTGATATCGACATTACCGGTGTAGTTGGTGGTTAGCGAATATTTGCCTTGCATAACCGCGTCTTTTTTTACCGTTCCCGCTTGGTTTTCTGCCGGCCAGTACCCGGTTGTCCAATTCGGCTTGTAGTAATAGCTGGATTTTTTCTCCGCTTGTTTTGCGGCTTCCCGCATCATCGCTTTCTGTTCCGGGGTTAAATCTTTAAAGCTGAATATCTCCGGCTGTCCGGTTTTCACCTTTGCGGATGATCCCCAGTAACGTTTAATGGTGAAATCTGGTATTTTAAAATCCGGGTTTTTCGGGTCAGCAGTTCCCTTTTCCGGTTCTGGACGATACAAAGAAAGATTCATCGTCTTCCCCAATTTCAACCCCTCAGGAATAGCGATAGTAGCCGTCGCATCAGCTTTCGCTATCGTCGGCGACCATAATCGTACAGTCAATAACCGCTGTGGTCCCATGAGTGATGACATTCCCGGCATGCCGCCCTGCATCCCACCCGGCATCATCTTCAACATTTCCGGGTCAATTTCCGGCATGTCGGGCATGTCGGGCATATCCGGCATACCAACCATCTTGGTAGACGAAGTCTCCGCAAATATCCCCAGATACGCCTGGTTCTCTACAGAAAAAGCAACAGTCGATAAAACCATCGCAAACAAACAAATTAAAATCAACCGCATTATAATATCCTCCGGTTTTAGATAGCTAATATTATACACGCAAGGTGATGAATTTGGAAGTGAAAAAGTATGAGTTCACCAGTGTAGTCACTTTTATTTTTTACATCGATTATAAGGATTAGGATGAGTTTTTGACAGAAACCTTGACAGAAATTACATTGAAAATGGATAATGAATTAGTAAAGTTAACAAAAGATAAAAATATATTCAAATAGAAAAAGGGAAGATAATATGGTTTTAAAAAAGGGAATTTATGAATTAGTTATTGATGAGCAATTGCAGAAGACAATATCTGAAAGCTCAGATGAAATAACTCGTTTACCTATTGATAAAGGTGAAACATTTGATGTTTTATCAACATATTTACAGCAACAGATTTCAAAGACACTTCATTCTCTTTCTGGTGATGAATTAGATAAACAGATAGATATTGCAAATAAAATTGTCAATATTTTAAGAGATGCTCAATCTGATATTGAGCAGAATAAATTACATGGTGCTAATCAATTATTAGAAGTAAGAGATAAATTTAGACCAGCCTATTTAAGACCAGATACCCCTCTTTCCCGCAGTTGTTTATTAGCGCGTACAAAATCGGATCCAACATTATTATCACAAATTAAAAAAGAAATATCTTCAGCTAATCGTATTGATATTATTTGCTCATTTATCAAATGGAGTGGATTAAGATGTATGGTAGATGAACTAAAAGAGTTTACTAATAATCCTGATAATAAGTTACGAGTTATAACTACAAGTTACATGGGAGCAACAGATTTAAAAGCTGTTGAATTTTTTCGTGAATTACCAAATACTGAAGTAAAATTATCATACGACCGTGATAAAACTCGGTTACATGCAAAAGCATTTATTTTTCATCGCGAAACTAATTTCAGTACAGCATATATTGGGTCAGCTAATATATCAAACGCCGCATTAACTGAAGGTTTAGAGTGGAATGTAAAAATAAGCCAATATGAATCACAGCATTTGTGGGATAAAGTGACAGCATCATTTGAAACCCATTGGTTTGATGGTGAATTTTCTTCATATATTGATGGAGACCAGGATAAATTATCTAAAGCATTAGATGAAGCTATCAGTAAAAATGATGATTCCTTAATGCCAATTGTCGATTTAAGACCTTATCCATTTCAACAAGAAATTTTGGACCGAATTGCTTATGAAAGATATGCTGGCAGAAATAGTCATCTAATTATCGCTGCGACTGGAACAGGTAAGACAATTATTGGCGCATTTGATTACCGTAATTTTATACAATCACACGGTGGAAAAGAACCTAAGATGTTATTCATAGCACATCGTGAAGAAATTTTAAAACAAAGTTTAGCTACTTTTAGAATAGTTTTGAGAGATGCTAACTTTGGTGATTTATATGTAGGTGGAAATCGACCAAAAACTCTTAACCATTTGTTTATGTCCATCCAAACATTTCATTCCGGTGAATTATGGAACGATTTTCCAGCAGATTTCTTTGATTACATTATTGTAGACGAATTTCATCATGCGGAAGCTCTTACATATCAGACATTGTTAAATCATTTTAAACCTAAATCCCTTATAGGTTTAACTGCAACACCTGAACGTGAAGATGGTGGAGACATATTCCGTTATTTCGGTTGGCATACTACTGCAGAAATTCGTTTACCAGATGCCATTAATCGTAAATTGCTATGTCCATTTCACTATTTTGGTGTTTCAGATGTTGTTGATTTAACTGATTTAAAGTGGCAAAGAGGTGGCTATATAAAAAGTGAACTTGATGAGTTATATAGCACCAATGATATACGTGCAGCACATATTATAACAAGTTGTCAGAGAATATTATTAAATGTAAAAAAGGCAAAAGGATTAGGATTTTGTGTCAGTGTTGCACATGCCAAATATATGTCGGATAGATTTAATAAATCTGGAATACCATCGATTTCATTGACCAGTGATAGTTCAACTGAAGAGCGAAATACAGCACAGAAAAAATTACGCCATGGAGAAATTAACTTTATATTTTCTGTTGATTTATATAATGAAGGTGTAGATATTCCTGAAATTGATACTGTATTATTCTTGCGACCTACAGAAAGTTTAACAGTTTTCCTGCAACAATTAGGCCGAGGATTGCGACACAACTCAGGTAAGGAATGTTTAACAGTTCTTGATTTTGTAGGTGCAGCACATGATAAATACCGGTTTGATATACGATATCGAGCATTATTAGATGATCCTTCACGTGCTATTGGAAAACAAGTAGCAAATGATTTTCCTCATTTACCAGCAGGTTGTTTAGTAAAGTTAGAACGTAAAGCAAAGGAATATATACTTGGAAATATCAAACGAAATCTTAGAAATGGTAAAGAACGTATCATTGAAGCTGTTCGCGAGGAGAAAGAACGACTTGATAGAATGCCAACCTTTTCAGAATTTCTTGAAATAACCCAATTAGA
>JBIJDE010000611.1:0-2887 GCA_044344305.1 Armatimonadota bacterium | reverse complement strand
GGTATCTGCATTAAATCAATATCAACATCCTGGTATGGAACCATGCATTGAAGGAATTCATTGTTACCAGTAGCAAAAATTGATGCATCATTGTTTAACGTTACAACATGTTCACCTGTCATAGATATGCTGGTTACTTCTTTATCGCATGCTTCCTCGAAATCTCTAATTGTATCTTTTCCCCATATAGATACTTTTCCTTCACTCGTAAGTACTGCTGTGTGAAACGCACCGGCTGCTACCGACACGATATTATTCGTCAAATCAAATGGAACTTCAGCTTGACCGAAATAAGGAAATTGACCAGTATCTGATTGACCAGCACCAAAAGTTACCACTGAACCATTTGTGCGTACTACAGCAGTATGATAACTACCCGCTGATATTGCAATGGCATCAGTTAACCATACAGGAGAAATTGATTGACCGTAATGAGGATAAATACAAAAATCATTTTTACCAGCTCCCCAAGTTATCACTTTGCCAGATAACTGCTTTGCTTTTACATCATGAACAAATGACAACAGAACAATCAACGTAATAATTAGAATCTTCATTGACAGAAAAAGATTGTCAAAACTCTGTAAATTGATCATCTTTACAGAAAAATTCTGTTTAATAAACCCGTTAATAACATTACATTTAACATGCTTCATTCCATTTTCTCCTTAAAATTAGTTGATTATTTACCAACTTAAAATTATAAATAATTTTAAATATAATATTCTTTTTAGTAAATGATTGTCAAGCTGATATTTAAATTTTTTATGTGTTCATAAATTGTTGATTCTATACTTTTAAACTCAAAACCAACCATCAACTCCGCTGATTTGATATCTTACTCCACGCTTGAAAAATCTTGCTTCTTTTACGGTTGTTAATTTTCCAGTTGTGACATCAAATGTTAAGGTTGCGGTTATTGTTCCTACTGGTGATATCGCATTCATAATGCTTGATTTTCCGGCTGCTGCAATGCTGGTTGCGTCGGTAGTTACTGCTATTTCATCTAATTTAGGGTTGACGAAATTTAGGGCTATAAAGGCAGAATATTGATTTGATAGTGTCAGCCATATACTTAATGCCTCTTTTGCATCATTTTCGTTCTTTACTGGTGTGATAGAACTTTTCCATAATTTCTCAAGTGCCGTTGGGTTAGCAAGGTAAGTTACTTTACCAGTTTTATCGACTGCAAATATATTTTGTTCTGTTATTGTATTTGGTAATGTACGCGGGGTAGGATATGGACTAAATATAGCTTTATAAAAAACTAAATCGGGAAAAAATTTTGAGACATTAGCAAGATATATAATTCTCGGTTGAGCCTCCGGGTCAAATGGATTGCCGTCTGCATCCTTTTGTTCAACCAGCCAATCATATACTAATTTTCTCGGATTAATTTTCCATTCCCGGTTAATTGTCGCATCTGATAAGATATCCAACTCTATTCGTATTCTGCGCAACACGGATTTTTCTAAACTCGCCGCATCAAAATCACGTTCTAACACTGCCAAATCTGCCCACTTTTCATTTAATATCAAACGAAAGGTATCAATTGAGATATCGGCGTTTTCTATTAATTTCGTTTCAACTGCCCCCAGAGTTTTCTCATCTTCTGGAACAATTTCTGACAAAGCAGTTCTCACAAGAACGCGCTGTTCTTCAATGGTAATATCCTTTGCCCATGTTATGCTAAAAAAGATAACACACATCATCAATAATATGGATAAGCGCATATAACACCTCTTACAATAGATTGTGTAAATTATACCATTGTTTCACTCGTTATTATAGATATTTGTAATTTTTTATGTTAAATTTTTATATTACTCTTTCGTAATTTACTCTGCATAACGATTATTAATATCGCCATGGTAAACGGTGCGATAGTTGAGGTTGCAATGCCAATATTCAAAGATGTATGGTCTGCCATGATACCGACTATCCATGGCATAAATACTCCGCCTAAATTTCCCAATGCCCCCAGCAACCCAAACATTGATGCCCCACCCTGTGGGAAAATATCTGCGGTAGTGCCTAATAATGTTGGCCATAAACAACTACCGGCCAATCCAACCATTATGCACGAAAACAATGCAAAATATGGCGATGGCGAAAAACATGCCAACAGGAAAAATATAACTGATGACCAACAACAAAACAGAAGCAATACCATTGGTTTTACTTTATTTCCCAACATGCCGGCAATCATCCGTCCAAATGCCATGGCAAGAGAAAACGCAAGTAGAGCCATTCCACCTACCCATTTAGAAAAGCCAAGACTCTTTTCTGCATAGGCTGGCAACCACTGTGCCATTCCTAATTCAGTTGCACCTGCCATGAATATAGCAAATAAAGCGATAATGAAGATGCTTTTCTTCATTAATTCACCCAATCGCATTCGACCATCTTCATGAGTGACTAATGGAGGAATGTGCAATAATGAAAAGCCCAGTGCTACCAATGCCGGCAATGGTATAAGGTATATCGCCAATGTACGCCAACCAATGTCATATTTTAATGCAAGAGCACCCGCTAATACTGTTATTACCGCGCCAACGCAATAAAATGAATGCAGCCAATTCATTGCTTTTGAACGATTATCCGGTTGAAACGCACAAACGATTGGTGACAAAACCATGTCCAGCACGCCAGCACCGAAACCCATCACCGCTACGGCTACCAGCAAAAAATTGTAACCCGGGGTAATCGCCATTAATGCTAAACCACCGGCAACAAGCAGATTGCCAAGAACTGCAAATAATTTGGCGCCAAATCTGTCTGCTAATGGTCCAGTAATAAGTATGCCTGATACAAGTCCTATAAAAGTTACCGCCCCAATTCGTCCTAATTGCTCATTAGTCAAACTATGACCGGCATCAATAGAACT
>JBIJDE010000152.1:0-9832 GCA_044344305.1 Armatimonadota bacterium | reverse complement strand
AGATGGTGCAATCAAAACATTATCTATCTCTAATACATCTTTAAACCACTGCAATATGACTTTTTTAGCTTTTTTTGCATTTACTAATGATGACATTATTTCACATTCAAGCAAATGTTTTGTAGAATTTTTCAAATATAAAGTATCCTCACAAATATGCATTTCATATCCTAAAAATTCACCACTATAATTAATTCTACATTTCTTAGCAATGTACTTTACATCTGAAGATATAAGATTCTCTTTCTCATTATCATTTATTTCGTATTCATTCTCTAATCTCAACTTTTCACTATCTATTGTTTCCCATTTTTTCTCCGTGATCAGAGCTGGTTTGCCGGAAATAATTCGAAGTCGTTTAAAATTATATCCTTCGGAAACTTTTTCAAATTTTAAATAATAATCAGCCTGTTCTTCAATACACTCAAAATTGAAGTTATTTTGAAGAATAATCTTTGATATATTTTTATACAATAAAGGTGATAATTCTATTTTCATTTCCACCTCAGCCATTTGATTAATATTTGACATTGCAGCACCTTTTAACGCAATTCTAACGCAAAATTAATATTTCATCTGTATACTATTTTTGTTTATATCTTCTTTACAGTGGTAATATATAATTTTATAAGAGAGGTGTCAAATGAGCAAATTATGTAAAGAATCAAAAGAAAAAGAAAAACATGACCATGAAAAAGCGATAGCAAATAAAGAAGATGGATCAAAGTATTATAAATGTAAAAAATGCAAAAGATTAAGTCATAAAGAAGACCATCTATGTAAACCCGAAAAAATTGACTAAAAGTATGAAAAAGTAGTTAATTAAGTATATGACAGATAAAAATAAATATATTAACCGTGAATTATCTTGGTTGAAGTTTAATGAACGTGTTTTGGATGAAGCGATAGATACTCATCATCCATTACTTGAGCGTGTTAAATTTTTATCAATATTTTCATCTAATCTTGATGAGTTCTTCATGATACGGGTTTCAGGCTTAAAAAGATTATTTGTTACAGGTTCTGCAGAATTATCAATCGACGGTAAAACGATTTCTTCAATTTTACTTGATATTCGTAAAAGTGTTTCTCGATACCTTCTCAAACAATCAAAATGCTGGGCAGATGAATTACAACCTTTATTAGAAAAAAAAGGAATTATAATTCGCCACTATCATGAATTGTCACTTGAGGAACAGAATTATTTACGAAAACATTTTGAGAAAGAGATATTTCCAGTATTAACTCCTCTCGCGTTTGATCCCGGTCATCCGTTTCCATTCATTTCAAATCTCAGCTTAAATCTTGCAGTTGTTATTGATAATGGTGAAGATGGGGATCAATTTGCTCGTGTTAAGGTGCCCGATTTATATTCAAGATTAGTACCAGTTCAATTAAAATCAAATCAACATGAATATATCCTTTTTACTTGGTTAGAAGAATTAATCATATCAAATCTTGATATGCTTTTTCCTGGAATGAAAATCAAAGCTGCATACCCATTTCGTGTTACCCGAGATTGCGATCTAACAATTGATGAAGATGATGCAGATGATTTGATGGAAACCATAGAAGAAAGTGTTGAAATGCGCGAATTTGGCACAAGTGTAAGATTAGAAGTAGAAAAGGCTATGCCAAAACGATATAGAGATTTACTATGCAAGAATCTAAATATCCCACAATTTCTCATGTTTGCAAAAGGTAGTCCAATTGGCATGGCAAACTTGATGACATTATTAAAAATTGATAAGCCAGAATTGAAGGACCAAACTTTTATACCTGTTAATGTTTTTAATAATGATGAGTCAATTTTTAATCAAATCCAAAGAAAAGACTACCTTCTATATCATCCTTATGATAGTTTCTCGCCGGTAGTGGAATTTATTCGTCAAGCTGCCCGTGACCCTCAAGTATTGGCTATCAAACAAACTCTTTATCGTGTAGGTGAAAAATCACCTATTGTTGATGCATTATTAGAAGCTCGTGATAATGGAAAGCAAGTTGCGGTGTTAGTTGAATTAAAGGCAAGATTTGATGAAGAAAATAATATTGCATGGGCAAGAAAATTAGAACAAAATGGTGTACATGTAGTTTATGGTTTATTAGGTTTAAAAACCCATGCAAAAGTATGTATGGTTATACGTCGTGAAGATGATGTAATTACCAGATATATTCATCTTGGAACCGGTAATTACAATCCGATAACAGCAAAAATTTATACCGACTTATCATATTTTACAATTAATCCAGAAATAGGTGTTGATGTAACAGATTTATTCAATTCTTTAACAGGATACTCGAAAAAGAATATTTATAAACATTTACTGGTAGGACCAGAACGATTAAGGACTGATATAATTGATCGTATTGAGCGTGAAATAAATCATCAAAAACAATACGGTAATGGTCATATCGTTATGAAAATGAATTCGCTTGCTGACCAGAAATGTATCGATGAATTATATCGTGCATCTCAAGCAGGTGTAAAGATTAACCTACAAATACGTGGTATCTGTTGCCTTCGACCTGGTGTTGAAGGATTAAGTGAAAACATTACAGTTACCTCAATTGTAGGCAGATTTTTAGAACATGCTCGTATATATTATTTTAGGAATAATGACAAACCAGAAATTTTTCTTGGTTCATCAGATTTAATGCCACGGAATTTAGATAGGCGAGTTGAAGTTTTATTTGAAATAACTGATGATAAAATGAAAACAGATATTTATAATAACATAATCATGGTACATTTAAATGACAATGTTCAAGCGCGTACACTGCTATCTGATGGTAGTTACAGGCGAATTAAACATCATAATCAAAATTTATACAACTCACAGGAAATTCAACTTGCACACTGGCATAGGGGGTAAAAATGTCAATTGAAAATTCTCGGGCCACAGCATATATATGCCAGATTATTTTATCTCAAATTAAAATTTTACAGGAAGAAGCATTGGGAGCCCGCACCAGTGAAGACCCGGAGTATGTACATCAATGCCGTGTAGCATCAAGGCGTTTACGCGCAGCATTACAGATATTTTCATCATGGTTTTCACCTAATGATTTAAAAAAATGGAATAAAATCACCGGTAAAATCACCAAAGCATTAGGACTTGCACGTGATAAAGATGTGCAAATTATTTTTATCAAAAAATGGATTATTGACCATCCTACACCAGGTGCAAAAAGATTTTTACTTCGATTGATGCAGGAACGTGTAAAATATCAGCAAGATGTTATTGAAATAGCAAATAACATTGAAACAGGAACTGCATTTATGCATTTCACAAATAAAATCTCTTCATCTTATACAATTTCATCATTCAGTGAATTATCAGGTGAGGAATCTTTTGATAATGAGATAAAACCTGTATTACTTGATTTAACCCATAAACTCCTTTCACATGAAATATATGTTAAAGACAATCCAGATGAAAACAACCAATATCCAAAATTACACGAAATGAGGATTATGGCAAAAAAACTGCGCTATTCATTAAATCTTACAAATGAAGCATTCGACAATTGCTTTAATGAAGAAATTAAAGTCGTTAAAAATATTCAGGAACTATTAGGAGATTTACATGATTCTGATGTGTGGATATCAGAATTGCCATTATTTTTAAAAGAAGAAAAAGAACTTATGATAAAATATGCTGGAAATTCGCGTGGATTTAAACGTATTTCTAACGGAATTGATGAAATTATGAATGATAGATTATTAGCACGAAATGAAATAATTGATAATTTTAGATTATTCTGGAAAGATTCAAAAAAGAAACAGGTCTGGAAAACAGTAATTGATAAAATCAATAATGCAAAATCAATAATGGTGAAAAATAATGATTAAAATTGCAATAATCAGTGATATCCATGCGAATTTACCTGCATTAAAAGCAGTTATTCAAAATGCTCGTAAAGCTGGCGCTATGATGATATGGAATCTTGGCGATAATTGTGGGTATGGTCCCTACCCTAATGAAATTTTAAAACTGATATGTGAAGAATGTGAATATAATCTGCAAGGGAATTATGATAAAAAAGTAATTAAATATGCAGGATTAAAGAAAAATATTCCTCAAAAAACTGATAATGATAAAAAGATAGCATTTATTTGGGCATGGAATGAATTAACTGAAGCTAATAGAAAATTGATTGAAGAACTACCTAATAAAATATCTACATTTTTATCATCATATCGAGTCATGTTGGTTCATGGTAGTCCTGAATCTGAAAATGAAGGTATTGACGAAAATACTTCTATGAAAAGATTAAAAGAATTATTAGCAATATCTAAATCAGATTTAATAATATGTGGGCATACGCATAAACAATTTTTCACAAAAATTGGTAAACGTTTTATCATAAATCCGGGTAGTGTTGGTAGACCAGATGATGGCGACCCTCGTGCGTCATATTCGATGCTAATAATAGATGATGAAGACAATATTGATATTGAAATGCATAGAATTGAATATGATACTGATGTGATAATTGATGCAATTAATTCAAAAGGGTTACCGACTTCATTTATTTCTATGTTTACACAAGGTAGACCTTTTCATTTAATAAATGCTATGACCATTGCAGTTCCAATTGAAGAATTACTTCAAGCAATTCAAAGTTATCTTAATGAAATCAATGCTGATGTTAATCACCCATTACAAGTTGCAAATCTTGCAAAGAAATTATTCAACCAATTATATCCTTTACATAATCTCGATAAAAATGCTGAGAATATTCTTGTTTTTGCCGCTATGCTCCATGATATTGGTTGGACAACCGGGATAAACAGTCATCATAAAAGGTCAGCAGATTTAATACGAAACTCAAACTTGCCATTCACATCTATAGAACGAGAATTAACAGCACAGATAGCGAGATATCATCGTAAATCTGTTCCTTCATTGAGTCACAAATCATTCTCTTTGCTATCTTATGAAGATAAGCAGCGAATTAAAATACTTTCTTCTATTTTACGAATTGCAGACGGTTTAGATAACAACCATGAACAAAAAACAACTGACATCATCTGTAAAATTACTCGCAAAAATATTCTTATCCAGCTAATTTTTGAGAAAGATCCTTATGAAAATATCGAAGCTGCGATTAAAAAAGGTGATTATATGGTAGAATTACTTGGAAGGACAATTACCTTTAAATGGAAAAAAGAGAACAAATAGTTGCTTTTATAGATCTTGGCACTAATTCTGCACGTCTTTTAGTTGTAAGAATTAATGATAATTATACATTTCAAATTCTCACTTTGCAGAAAGAACAAGTAAGATTGGGTGAAGGTGAATTTGCTCATCATACTTTGCATAAAGATGCTATCGAACGCGCATTAGTAGTACTTGGAAGATTTGTAGAAACAGCTCAATTAATGGGTGCATCAATAATTCAAGCTGTTGCAACAGCTGCGACACGTGAAGCAAGTAATCAGAATGATTTTATGCGAATGTTTCACGAATTAACTGGTGAAGAATTACATGTAATAAGTGGTAAAGAAGAAGCACGATTAATTTTTTTAGGTGTAACAAGTGGAATAAATCTTGGTAGCAAACGAGCATTATCTATCGATATTGGTGGTGGAAGCACTGAAATATCTCTTGGAACTGAACGAGACCAGCAAATATTAGATAGTATTAGATTAGGTGCTATCCGTCTCACTAATCATTTCTTGCCAAATTGGAAAAAAGCTATTCCTGCTGGTAAATATAAGCAAATCAGAAACTATATAAAAGATGAATCTATTCGATCTATACAACATTTTGAAAATTTGTCTTTTGATATGTGCCTCGGAAGTAGTGGAACCATAGAAACATTAAGTAATATTGCATCATTAAGAAGAGAGAAGAACAATATACATCCAAATATTTTTTCTTTAAATGAATTACATGAAATTGAGCAGATTCTATGTAAAATGACATTAGAAGAAAGAAAAAACGTGCCGGGTATGAACCCTCAACGTGTTGATATTATAATTTCGGGTATGGCGATTCTATCAGTTATTATGGAGGAATTATCCATAAATACCATTACTGCAAGTGAGAGAGGATTGCGTGACGGTTTACTCTTCGACTATTTGCACAAATTAGTCTATCCTCCTGAAATAGCAGGAATGTCTGTTCGCGCAAGAAGCATTATGAGATTATCTAACCAGTTTAAAGTAGATGTAACCCATGCAGAACAAATAGCAAGATTAGCATTGAATATTTTCGATGAATTTCTAAAATTAAAAATTATCAATTTAAATGACAATCAACGTGAAATGTTGCATTGGGCAGCAATGGTTCATGACATTGGGATATTTATAAATATTAACAGTCATCATCAACATGGATATTATATTGTAAAAAATACAGATATATTAGGATTTGATCAACATGAGTTATCATTAATCGCATCACTGGTTTATTTCCATAAAAAAGGTACTCCTAACCGTAAATTATCAATGACAGCTGATTTACCTGATGAAATGATTGAATCACTTGGAATTTTGTCGCTTATTTTACAGCTTGCAGAAAGTTTGGACAGAAGCCATTGCTCGAGAATAGATGAGTTAAAGATAGAAACTCCAGATTCATTAACTTTGCAATTCAATATTAAATCAAGGAAAGGGTTTGAAGTTGAAGCTGCATCAATAATTAAACATAAAAATGCAATAAAGAAAATTTTTAATAGAAATTTGCTAATTAAGCAAATGGATTAACAAATTCATTCTATTTCTTAAAATCTCTTCTGGCTATATTATGCTTGCAATGATATAATTTGCTCATAATTGAGGTTAGTTAATGAATACTGTTGATTGCGACATATTAGTTATCGGTACAGGTGTTGCTGGATGTACAGCAGCGTTAAAGGCTGCTGATATCGGTGTGCGTGTTATATTAGTAAATAAAAGCCATAATGTTATTGAATCAAATACAGCTTATGCTCAAGGTGGAATAATCGCTCGTGGTTTAGATGATTCAGCCGATTTACTATCATCAGATATATTTGCAGCTGGTGATGGTCTCTGTTGGCCTCCTGCGGTTAAGCAACTCTCTGAAGAAGGACCAAACTTAGTTTATGAAACATTAATTTCACAAGTTGGAGTAGATTTCGCGCGAGAAGGTGGTAATTTAGTATACACTAAAGAAGCTGCTCATTCTTCGAGACGAATTTTGTATGCTGCAGACGCTACTGGAATGGCTATCATGGAATCACTCAGTAAGGCAGTTGATGCACACCCAAATATTACTATTTATACCCGATTAACCGCTGTAGATCTAATTACTCTCCCCCACCATTCTATTGATAGATTAGATATTTATGAACCGAATGAATGCCTGGGAGCATATTTTTTAAATCAACAGAATAATCATGTAACTAAAATTTTAGCACGTAAAACTATTTTGGCAACTGGTGGGTTAGGACAGATTTTTTTACATACTACTAATCCTTCTATATCTCGTGGTGATGGATTGGCTATGGCAAATCGTGCAAGAGCAGAAATTATTAATGCCGAATATATTCAATTCCATCCTACCGCATTTTATCATAGAGATTCAAACAGGTTTTTAATTAGTGAAGCTGTTCGTGGTGAAGGTGCCAAACTTCGTAATCATCGTGGTGAATATTTCATGGAGAACTATCATCCATTAGCTGATCTTGCCCCTCGCGATGTTGTAGCTCGTGCAATATGGGAGGAGATGCTAAAAGACAGTCTTGATTTTGTTTGGCTTGATTTAAGTGGTGTTAAAATCAATATCGCAGAAAGATTCCCTAATATTTATAACAAGTTATTAAAATTTGGAATCGATATTACGCACGATTCAATCCCTGTTGTACCTGCTGCTCATTATTTTATTGGTGGAATCAAAGTTGACCTATTAGGTCGAACGTCTATAAATAATCTATATGCAGTGGGAGAAGTTGCTTGTACAGGACTACATGGTGCAAATCGTTTGGCAAGTACATCATTATTGGAGGCTTTAACATGGGGTACTAAAGCTGGTGCTGATGCAGCTTCTACCCTGAGTGATAATTTAGAGCGGTTTAATAATGTAGCTGATTGGCATGATTTAGGATTAACAGAGGCTATTGACCCAGCTTTAATAGTACAAGACTGGATGACAATACGAACGACAATGTGGAATTATGCTGGAATTGTTCGCACAGGAAAAAGATTAACCAGAGCTATAGCTGATTTGAGTTATCTATCACACCGAATTGACCAGTTTTACCGAGAAACAAAACCTACAGACCAATTGTTGGGTTTACGTAATGCTATTGAGGTTGCGCAATTAGTTACAGCAGCAGCATTAAGAAACGATACCAGCACTGGTGCCCATTATAGAGCAGATTAAATTGAGAAAAAGCGATAACCAACAAGATTATTTATTACTTTTTTCCGTGATTGGCATTTTCATCATAGGTTTATTAGTTCTCGCCAGTGCATCATACGTAAGTGATGGAATCAATAAGTTAATTCGTCAATTAATTTTTGGAATCATTGGAATTTGTGGCGCAGTATTCTTTAGTTATTATGATTATCGAATATTAGATAAATTTCGTAGACCTTTTTATTTTTGGACTATTATTGCATTAATAGGAATTATGTTTGTTCCAGAAATTAATGGGGCACATTCATGGCTTAAATTAGGCCCAATAAGCCTTCAACCATCAGAGTTTGCAAAATTTACAATGATTATTGCTTTTGCATCCTTAATGTCAAGATTTAAAAATCAGATTAATAAAATACCTCGACTTATACATTCACTAATATATTTCGGTATTCCTATAATTCTCATATTATTACAGCCTGATATGGGAACTGCGTCAATAATGTGTTTGATATGCCTTGTAATGCTTATCATCGCAGGAATACGCTGGTGGATATTAGGATCAATGGTCGGCGCAGTAGTTCTGGTTTTTGTAGTAGCATGGAATACAAATATAATTAGACCATACCAAAAAGAACGTTTGAATTTTATAAGTGCCGAATCAAAAGGTGGAGGTTATCACCAAAAACAAGCAAAAATAGCTATTGGGTCAGGTGGTTTTTTAGGAAAAGGCCCTTTTCATTCGACACAAGCACAAAGAGGATTTTTGCCAGAGCAAGATACGGACTTTATATTTGCTGTCTTAGGAGAAGAATATGGATTCATTGGATGTATAATAGTTATTGGTTTATATAGTGTTATGCTTTGGCGGGCATTAAGGATGACAGAAGAAGCAGATACTATTTTTGGTCGGTTAGTTGCTGGGGGTATTAGCACGATGCTTGCCGGTCATATTCTTATAAATATTAGCATGAATCTTACTCTATCACCAGTAACAGGTATACCATTGCCTTTCATAAGTTATGGTGGAAGTAACATGCTGACAAACTTATTACTAATTGGGGTACTATTAAATATTAGCAAACATTGTCAACCACGAAGGCAATGGGCAGCCGATGAGACTTTAATTAAAACAATTTAACGGGAGATTTTTATGAGAATTGAGCATGATTTAATTGGCGATAAAGAGATATCTGATGATGCATATTATGGTATCCATACCTTTAGAAGTTTCGAAAATTTTTCAATACTTTCTCAGCCATTGCATCCTGAATTAATTAACTCTCTAGCTATTGTAAAAGCCGCATCTGCAATGGCAAATAAACGAACAGGTAAATTACCGGTTGAAATTGCAGATGCAATAATTTCTTCTGCAAAAGAAATCTATAATGGACATTGGCATGACCAATTTATTACTGATGCTATGCAAGGTGGTGCTGGAACCAGTGCAAATATGAATGCCAACGAGGTTATAGCTAATATAGCACTGGAAAAAAGCGGAC
>JBIJDE010000610.1:0-2900 GCA_044344305.1 Armatimonadota bacterium | reverse complement strand
TCAGCCATTGCTGTTTGAGAATAAATATGCTCAGCAATCCGTAATTCACTGGATGGCTCTAAAAAACGCCCAAGAACGAGAACTTGAGCCATAATTGCCCATGGAATATCTTCCCGTCCGTTGTGAAGGTGATCAGAGAAGAACTTATCCAAACCTAATTTGTCCAACAGGTATTTTCCAAGCCACACACCACCAAAAGATGAAGTACTTTCAACTTGTAAACTATCAAGGTTAATCTCTACTCGTTTCGGATTAGTTGATTTAAACAGGCAAGGCTGATACTCCTTATGACTTGCGGCAATTGCAACCCCTTCGCGAACTTCAGTCGCCAAATCACCAAGATAACTGACCACACGTTGACGTGGTCCGCGCTCTGTACGATATGACTCAACTAAAACCCAGTATTCATCTATTTTGCCATTAGGTCGTTTACGACGACAAGGACGTAAAAACATGGAAAAAGTATATCACAACTGTCACATAAAAAAAGCTTCACTACAAACGTTTTTTTGAAACATCAATCTCAATGAAGAATTGCCATTTGATAATTTTGAGATTGGAAAATATTTATAAATTTTTATTAAGGATTAAGTTGCGGAACTTGGGCTAATTTTTTCAAATGCCATTCTATGTAAAATCGTTTGTCAGAATCGATTTCTTTAACTATCAAAATTCCTTTTATGGTAATTGTTTTAGAAGCATGACCTCGCATTGATTTTATAGCGATGCGAAATCCTGAATATAGTGCATCACGTTATATTAAATTCTGATACAATTATAATATTAATATTTGTTTTAATCGTCTATCCATGGTCTACTATTAATTTTATCAATTATCAAGTTTCTATCATTAGTTCTTTCGCTATACTCAGCATTAAATAGTTTAATTCTATCATTAATTTCTTGCTCTGATCTCCATGGAGATGATATAACAAAATATTCTACATTACCGTTACAAATACTTAAATCACCATTTGCATCAAACTTAATTATTAATGATGTTTTGGGATTATAGATAGCGTCAACAATTGTTCCATTTAAATAATATGATTGACATTGAAATTCGTTATCGTTGATATCCTTATACTTTATTTTTACAGATAAAGTTCCATTCGGTATAGAAACAGAAAATTCTTTATTTTGATTCAATAATATACTGAACCAATTAAAGGCTTCATCAAATGGATTAGCAATGATACATTCATTATCATTATTAAACAATAAATAAACTGCATATGAACGATATCGTAGATTTGAATGGCCATAATTAAGAGGACGACTGCATCCGATAGAAACACAATCCTGGTATCCAAAAATTGATGGTTGTATTATTTGTGTTGTATTTAATATGTTTAATAATTGTTGTTGAACATAAGGAATTTTACTTATTCCTCCAGACAACAAGATACCTTTACAAGAGTTTTTCACTTGTGTCCAGTTTCGAGATGTTACTGAAGCAACTTGTGTTATCATAAGTTGAGTAATTTCAATTGATCTATATACAATATTTCTCATGATTTCGATCAATTCTATCTTTGTAATTATAATGTATTCAGAATTATTAACAGTATTTGCTATTTGTAGTTGAACTGCAGTTATTTTTACTTCATCTTCTAAAGATAATTTTTCTTTACATTCTCTGGCAGCAAGTCTTATTTCAGCAGCAACAACAGGATTTTGATATAAAAAACTATCGATATTAACATTTAGAAGAAATGATAATTTTGATTTTATTAAATCAACAACACCTTTATCAATATCATCTCCACCTAACAACGAGTCTCCTTCAAATGCATATACATGATAAGAGAGTTCGCCGTTTTTATTATATGTAGTTTTAATCCAAGCTGCATCAAAAGAACCTCCACCAAAATCATATACAAGATATTCTCCTTCAATTGTACCTAATGTTGCCATATAAGCTAAACCTGCGCAGATAGATTCTTCAACAATAGAATTAACATTGATATTCTTCATACCCCAATCTCTACAACAATTAAGTAATTTATTTCTCCATGCAAAATCTGAATCCACCATGCAACTTAAATGCAATTCAAGATTAACAAAATCTTCATGACTATTAACTACATTGCGTGAAATTAATAAGTTTTCACCTCGAGTAAGTATTTCACCAATAAAAACTTTCATTACATCATAAGGAGATGGTGTTTTGACAGGCCAAGGGTCAAGAGATACTGGGTTATAAATATCACTAAATCTGATGTAACGTTTAGCTGACGGCAATATAAGACCTTTTTGACCTGAACGAATAGCATTTTCTGCATCTTCGCCAATAAGTAGTTTATTTTCACAAGTATAAAATGCTATAGATGGTATAAAAGTGTTTAATTTATCTTTATGTATTGGTAGCGGACGACGTACAGCACGATCTGGTGCACATACAGATAATTGGCAAGTTGATGTACCAAAATCTAGTCCTATACAAATTGAATTTTCCATTATTTATCTCCACTTTACTTATTTTTTTATATTGTCCATCCGTGTCTTACTGCAGTAATAGAACCATAAGGATCATCAATATAAAAAGCTCTACGAGCAATTTTTTCAGTTTTATTTGATAAACATTCATATATTCCTGCATCAATCAAATGTTTTTCAGGTGAGTTGCCAGGTGAATTGCCATGCTTAACGTTAATTATTTCTAGTAATTCTAAATTTTCTAAGAGAATAACTGAATATTGATCTACGGCGAGAGGGTTATCATTGAGATTATCAATGATTTTATCTATCTTATCTGAAATATTTATAAGGCCTGTTCTTAATGGTAATAACGCATTGTCACTTTGTTGAGAAGACATGTTATCAACTTGTGAACGTAAAAGTAAAACAGTATTGGTAATATTATGAATTTCCATATCTTTTTTGTTGATAATTTCTTT
>JBIJDE010000139.1:0-10512 GCA_044344305.1 Armatimonadota bacterium | reverse complement strand
ATCGAAAATCCCTTGTTCTCAACCTGTACAGTAAAGGCTTCCACGATAGCTTTTTTCGCCGCATTTACATATTTCGGCGATGACACCGACTGACGAGAGATATAAGTTGCGCCGTCCAGGGTGGAAAGCATTTCGCTCATTCTAATCGGATACCCGGCGCGGGTAATGTCGCGTCCCAATGGCGAGGTGGTGGTAGCCATCCCTTCCAATGTGGTGGGAGCCATCTGGCCACCGGTCATACCATAAACGGCGTTGTTAATGAATATCACGGTAATATTCTCGCTGCGGGCGGCGGCATGTACAATCTCCGCCATCCCGATGGATGCCAGATCGCCGTCGCCTTGATAGGTGAATACTATCGAGTCCGGGTTGCAACGTTTTGCCCCGGTGGCAACTGCCGGCGCGCGGCCATGGCTGGCCTGAATCATATCGCAATTGAAGTAATCATACGCAAATACAGCACAACCAACCGGGCAAACCCCCACTGTCTTCTCCAACAATCCCAATTCGGTAAGCGTTTCCGCTACCAACCGGTGGGCAATACCATGGGCGCAACCCGGGCAATAATGCATCCGCACATCGCACATACCCTCGGTACGGTCAAAAACATTGGTATATTCGGTTACTGTAGTCATAATAATAATCCTCAACTTTGTCGTTGATATTATACCGGCATGAGGTAGAATGGGCAAGAACGAGGTCAATTACGAATTATTAATTACGAATTACGAATTGGATAAAATGAGAAATTGGGGTGAAATTTGTAATATTTTTTGACATGATTAACATTATTAACATTATTTTTTAGGATTTAATGATTATTTATTAATTCTGGTAGTGAGATGAGTGGTAAAATAATTTTTAATTTTTAATTTTTAATTATTCCCCCATCCTTCCCATCCTGCCCATCGATGTGAATTAAATTCGTAATTGCCTTTGTCTGAACCACGGATTTAGAGGATTTTTTAGGATTTAATGATTATTTATTAATTCTGGTTTTGAGATGAGTGGTAAAATAATTTTGATAAAATAATTTTTAATTTTGAATTATTAATTTTTAATTATTATCCTCTCTTTCTATTGAATTTTCGGGTTAATAGTAATATTATAGAGAATATTAAGGAGAAGTCATAATGGAAAGAAAATACTGTTACGGGATATCAATAGTTGAGCCACTCCTGATTATTGTAGCTATCGCAATATTGGCTTATTTTATAATTCCAATATTCCAATATGGTCGTGGAGAACCTCGTCCGTATACCTGTCTCAGCAATCAAAGACAAATCGCGGCTTGTTTACACATGTATGCACATGACCATGAAGGAATGTTACCTGAAAATTTTACTATTTGGGGTGATATTAAAATTCATGAACCTGTTTTAATCTGTCCGCAAGACAAGAACACTCCTAATGGTTATCTCTATAATAATACTCTATCTGGCGTTAAAATCGACAAAATATCTACACCGGAAAAAAAGATGATGACTATTGATGGCAAAACCACCAACGGACCAAATCGTTCAATCAATAATATTTACTACACCCCTGCCGACGTGCTGTTTCGGCATTATGAGAAGGAAAAAAATGTTTATAAAGCAATAGCCTCTTTCGCTGACGGGCATGTCGAGATGGTTAATAAAGTAAAAGAACCGCAGTCGTGGGATAAGCCGATAGTTCAAAAGAAAACAGGAGTGAAGAAATGACGAGACGGAACGAGTATTACGGGATATCAATTGTTGAACTTCTTGTTATTATGGTAGCAATAGCACTTTTATCAGCTATTTTATTTCCAATTTTAACGCCTTCCCGTGAACAATCACCGAATCAGATTTGCACATCTAACCAGCGACAAATCGTGGCAAGTTTCTATATGTATGCGCAAGACCATGAAGGACTGCTGCCACATTCAGATACAGCATGGCCAAATATTTGTATGGATTCCGGTGTTTTAACATGCCCAAATTCAAAAGAATTAAAGAGAAGTTATCTTTTTAATAATAATTTATCTGAAATAAATATAAAAAAAATCTCTTCTCCGGCAAAAAAGATGATGACCATCGATGGAAATAATTTCCTTGTACTCAACAGAAAGTATAAGAATATTTACTACACTCCAACAGATGTGCAATATCGACATTTTGATAAAGTGAAAAATCAATATTACGCAATTGCATCTTTTGTAGATGGTCATGTTGGAATAGTAACAAAAATCACCGAACCAGAATCATGGGATAAGCCGATAATTCAAAAGAAAACAGGGGTGAAGAAATGAGAACTCAATCACATAACCGGGGATTGGCAATCATAGAAATACTCACTATTCTTGCTGTTATCTGGATATTAGGAATGTTTTTTTGGCCAGTATCAACTCGACACCCGGAACCGGCGAGGGAAACTACTTGCATGAGCAATCAAAGACAAATTGCTGCAAGCTTAGCCATGTATGCACAGGACCACGAGGAAACTTTGCCATTATCATCAAAGGTGTGGGTCGTTTTGGGAGTGGATATCGCGAATATGAAATGCCCGGCAAAAAAAGAGTTTCACAATAACTATCTTTTCAATAACAGAGTATCTGGTTTGAATTTGGATAAATTAATTAAAACGGCAGACCCGGCCGCGATCTTGCTGACGGTAGACGGAAAAACAACTATCGGGCCAAAACGGATGTTTGAAGATATTTACTATACGCCAGCGGATGTCGAGTATCGGCATTACAATAAGAGAATTAATATCTATCGAGCAATGGCATCTTTCGCTGATGGCCATGTTGAGTCGCTAACAAAAATCACCGAACCGGAATCTTGGGATAAAGTGGGTATAATTAATCCATCAAACGACAAGGTTAAGAAGAAATGAGAAGAAATCGCATGGGCGGTACTTTGATAGAGTTGTTAACAACTATTGTCGCTTTGTCGATAATAGCGGTGATAATGTACCCGATTTTCAACAAGGATCGACATAAAGCGGGGACGACATCGTGTATGAGCAATCAACGGACGATAATGATTGCCATAAATATGTATGCCCACGACCACGCGGATAGTTTGCCGCCATCAGCAGATATCTGGTCTATTGCAGAGTTTCAGTCCACCACCCTGAAATGCCCGGAAGATTCAAAAAACAACAATGGTTACCTGAACAACAATAACCTGTCCGGGGTAAATTTGTCCGATACCAACATGATTTTGCGGATGGTGACGGTGGACGGCGAAACGGTGAAAGGCAAAAAAAGGACACTGCACAATATATATTACTCACCGGATGACGTGCGGTATCGCCACGACGGCAAAACAGTAGCCGGCTTTATCGACGGCCACGCCGAAGCAATAGAAAAAATAACCGAAAAAGAATCATGGGACAAATAACCAAACATGGAGAGCGGGAAATGAGAAGAAACAAAGGTTTATCTCTGATAGAAATTCTGGTGATTTCATTTGTGATAATTGTTCTTGCAGTGATTATTGTACCGATAATGTCACGTTATTGTGAATACAAATATGAATGCCGACATCAATTAACTTGTCCAAATAATCAACGACAACTCGCAGCATCCTTGCTAATGTATGCACAAGACCATGATAATAAATTTCCATTGACGACTACAATATGGGGAGATATTAAGGCAGATTCAGATATTTTAATATGCCCAACAACAGGAAAAAGATTGCCAAATGCATACCTATATAATAAAAAATTATCAGGTTTAAATTACGACGAAATATATGACCCAGCTAAAATATTTGCTACTGTTGATGGCGAGACAATATATAATAGCAATACATATTATTCAAAAGCTGATGTGCAATATCGGCATTTCGATAGCGCAATAGCATCATTCATCGATGGACATGTAGAATCATTCAAAAAAAATGATGCTAAGTTGCCATGGGATTTACCGGTGAAGATGGTGGAGGAGGAACCGGCGGTGAAACCAATGGTGAAAAAGAAGTCAAAGCGTAATAAATGACAGACCCGCCAACCCCTTTAGGGGTGGAATGTTAATAGAATCGAATACTATTTATAAGAATTTAAACCCCAGCGGGGTGGCATGTTTATGTTAATATTAAACAGCATCTGTTATAATAAGAAAAATCAATATTTATGCCAATAACATGTCACCCCTAAAGGGGTTTGCGTATTCATCATGCATGATCATTTCTATTAACATGCCACCCCTAAAGGGGTTGGAAAGCTGGTAATTGAAGGATATTAATAAATTCAGAGCTATTAACAAATAATAAACCGACGATAAAAACGCAAAGCGTAATAAATGACAGGCCCGCCAACCCCTTTAGGGGTGGAATGTTAATAGAATCGAATATCGAAAAATAGTTTTCTAACCCCTTTAGGGGTGGCATGTTAAAAACTGAAAATTAGATATTATTGTTCAAAAAGGAGAATCTGAATGGCAAATACCTATTCACAACTATATACGCATATCGTTTTTGCAGTAAAAGGCAGACAAAACTTAATTTCTCAACAATGGAAAGAAGATTTGTATAAATATATAACCGGAATAATCAATAGCAAAAACCAGAAAATGATGGTTATAAACGGGATGCCTGATCATATTCATATTTTAATCAGTTGCAAACCTGATTGTAATTTATCCGAACTTATTCGCGCTATAAAGGCTAATTCATCAAAATGGTTGAATGACAATAGCTATGTTTCAGGAAAATTTGAATGCCAATCCGGGTATGGGGCATTTAGTGTCGGATTTTCTCAAATAGATAGTGTAATAAAATATATCCTTGCCCAAGAAGAACATCATAAAAAGAAAACCTTTAGAGAAGAATATATTGAGTTTTTACAAGAATATAAAATAGATTTCAAACTCGAATATATTTTCGATGATTATGGAACCGCGATTACAGATTTGGAGAAATAAATCAATATTTATGCCATTAACATGTCACCCCTAAAGGGGTTTGCATATTCATTATACATAATCATTTCTATTAACATGCCACCCCTAAAGGGGTTGGAAAACAGGTAAATTCAAAGAAGGAAGTTAAGCATGATAAGAAATAAACAAGGATTAACATTGGTAGAAATTCTGGTGATTTCATTAGTGATAATTGTTCTTGCAGTGATTATTGTACCGAGAGTTATTCGTGAATCACCAAGACAAACAACCTGTACCAGTAATCATCGACAAGTAGCTGCATCACTGCAAATGTATGCGCAAGACCATAAAGATATGCTTCCATATACAACAACTATATGGTCAGATATCCATGCAGACCCGGGGGTGTTAGTATGCCCTAAAGCAAAAAGGTTAACAATAGGATATTTATATAACAACAAAATTTCAGGCATTAATGTTAGTAAAATAGCTAAACCAGATACAATATTTATGACTGTCGATGGAAAAAATGATTACGGTGGGAATATCTATTATTCACCAGCAAACGTGCAATATCGGCATGATGATTACACTGTAGCATCATTTGCTGATGGTCATATCACAGGTTTTAACAAGACCGCAGCAAATTTACCTTGGGATTTACCGGTGAAGATGGTTGTGGAGAAACCGGTGGTAAAACCAGCGGTAAAAAAGAAGTCAAAGCGTAATAAATGACAGACCAAACGGATACTGCCGGGTACAGGCAGCGAATATCGGTTTTTCTGTAAAAGAAAGAAATCTGTAATCACGATATTCGAGCCAGTCCCCTTTATTAGACAAATACTGCTTAATATGCCAGATGTTAAAAATTATAGTTCAATAAGGAAGATTGGCTGCGTAAGGGGACTGGCTTTTATTCGGAAAATTTAAGTCCTTTTTAAAAATATAGCGGCATACCGAATAATTGCCTGTACCCGATAGATTTGCCCTGAAAAAGAAGGCACAGCGTAATAAATGACAGACCAAACGGATACTGCCGGGTACAGGCAGCGAATATCGGTTATTCTGTAAAAGAAAGCAATCAGTAATCACGATATTCGAGCCAGTCCCCTTTATTAAACAAATACTGAATTAATATACCGGATATTATAATTATAGCGCAATAAAGAAGATTGGCTGTACCCTATAGATAAGCAATGTAAAAAAGGTATAATATAAAAAGGAGAAACCAGATGAAAAAATACTTTAGACACCGTGGGATTATTGCTATGGAATTAATGGTGATTGCAGCCACTTTTTCCATTGTCGCATCTATCACCATACCGATGATAGCTAAAGGACGGGGCAAGGCAAGGCGCACGGTTTGTATCAGTAACCAAAGGCAGATCGCATGCTGTTTTATGATGTATGTGCAGGATAATGATGGAATTTTCCCTACATCTAAAAATGCCTGGTTAAAAGTTGATATTGATCCCGAAATATTGAATTGCCCGGAAGATAATAAAAACGCTAACAGTTACGCCTATAACAATAACCTTTCTGGAATAAATATCAGTAAAATACAAAACCCGGTGCTAAAACTTCTGACCGTTGACGGAGAAACAATCAAAGGCACAAAACGGACATTGAATAATACCTACTATTCACCCGCAGATGTGCAATACCGGCACAATAACCAGGCGATGGCGTCGTATGTTGATGGTCATGTTGCTGCTGTTAATAAGATTTCCGAAAAAGAGTCGTGGGATAAGTGATATTTAAATTGCAAATTGCAAATTGCAAATGGAAAATTGTAAATTACTAATTACAAATTATCTGACCGATTCGTCTGATCTGACTGATAATTCAATAATTTGCCACTTTCATTTTTATAAAAAGCTGATAAATATTCATCTCGTATGGAATATATCATTAATATAAAAAATAACCGTGAATTATCTGTTCTCCCCTCGTTTTACCTTTGCCGTTTTGTGGATAATTTTGTACAATAGAAACCGGCTACAAGTTATGTTATAATTGAAGTCGTTAAAGGATATATTAATGCTCTGGTTTACCATGCAAAAGTTAAAATCAAAGAACCCGGTACAGCGTGTCGAGGCGATACGCGAGTTGGCGCAATCCGGCAAGACAGACGAGATAATTGAAATGTTGGAGGATGAGTCGTCGCGGGTGCTGGTAGCAGCGGTACAGAGCCTTGGTAAACTTCGCGACCCGCGATCAATTGAGCCGTTAATTGGATTATTAAGTAATGAAGATACTACTGTGCGTAAAACAGTGGTCGAGGTATTGGGAGAAATAAAAGATCCTGCCGGTTTGCCGGGAATTGTCTCAGCATTTCAGGATTCCGAGATAGATGTTCGTAAAGCCGCGATAATATCTTCTGTCACTATGGCGGCGGATTCCGTACCGCATTTGATACCGCTGCTTGATAGTGAGAACGATGAGTTGCGTCGCAGTGCAATCGAGGCATTAGTTAAGATACATTCCGCATCGGTTATGCCAGTGATGTCGAAACTATTCGAGACGTCACCACGATTACGAAACAGCGCTATCGAAATATTATCGCAAATTAAAGATAAACGCTCGATAACACCATTTGTAGAACTATTGGCCGACCCGGACGCTACTGTACGGCAAAATGCCGTCACAGCATTGCAGAAAATGGATTGGCGACCGACCAACCAGCGCGATATGACCTATGCATTAGTTGGAGTTGGTAAATTCTCTGACGCCGCACAGGTTGGTATTGAGGCTATAACTCCTTTATCATCAGTATTAAAAACCACTGATAACGAAACTCGCAAGACCATCGCAATGGCACTGGGCAGGATTAATGATAATCGCGCCCTTGACCCGTTAGTTGAATTAATGCGTGACCCGGCGGCGGATATGCGGGCAATGGCGGCGAGAATATTGGCACAACGCGGGTGGATGCCCGACTCGAAAGATGATAAGATTTTATGTTATATTGCACTGGGGAAATTTGACGAAGCTGCAAAGTTTGGCACTGACGCGGTTGAACCTCTGTCATCTTCGCTGGCGGATGTTGACCCTTTGCGACGTGCAAATGCAGCAACCGCGTTAGGGATGATAGCCGATAATAACGCTGCCCAGGTATTAACCGGAGTGTTATATGACGCAGTACCGGAAGTGCGAAGTGCGGCGGCACGGGCGATGGGGAAAATCGGCGACGTCGATACCGTAGGAATGCTGCTATCAGTAATGGATGATGAAAATACTGATGTTCGCATAGCGGTAATTGAGGCATTGGGTGATATCGGTGATGACCGCGCATCCGAACGGTTAAGTCTGATATTGCGAACCAGCGAAGAAATAGAAAGAGCCGCTGCCGCGACATCACTTGGCGCAATCGGCGATGAAAACGCCATTCACAGCCTTATTGACGCATTGAGCGACAAATCGCAAATGGTGAAAGAAGCGGCAAAAGCAGCCATAACATTATTGGATGAAACGGCAGCAACGACCATCGTTGCATCATTTGAAAACAGCACTGATGACTCAAAAGAGTTAGTAGACGCCATAAAATCAATGGGCGAACATGCCATACCATTGTTAGTTAAAGCGATGCGCATGTGCACTGGCAAAGGTAGAAGAACCGTCTCCAGCTTACTGGGTGACCTGGGATGGGCACCAGAAACAGCAGAAGACCGAGCGATATTTGCGGTGATTCGCGGAGATATTCAGACAGCAGTCGCAGAAGGATCAGCAGCATTTGAAGCTATAGCATCAGCATTGACCGACCCGGATGCAGAAGTGAAAACCATGGCAATTACCGCCCTGGGGGCATTGGGTGATGTACGTGCGGTTGAATTATTGAAAAAGGTAGTTCATGACCAGAACCAGGGGGTAAGACAAGCCGCTTTGAAAGCGATGGTAATACTGGTTGATGAAGAAGACGTGCTGGAAATGATGCGCGGATTCCTGAAAGATAAAATGGGATATGTACGTAAAGAAGCGGCAACTATACTTGGCGAAATGCGCGACCCAAAATCTGTCGGGTCATTAGTTGCGTCATTGCGCGATGATGTAGACGAAGTTCGTCTGTCAGTAGTTGAAGCACTTGGCAAAATTGGCGATCCCCGCGCGGTTATACCATTAATGTCGCAGTATAAAGATATGGATTACCAGGTACGAACTGCTCTGGCTATTGCTCTCGGTGATTTAAACGATAAACGCGCAATTGACACCCTTTTGAAGATGCTGGGAGACGACCCGTACCACGATGTACGAGAAGCCGCAGCGAACTCATTGGGGAAACTTGAAGATATTGTAGAAAAAGAGTAATATATATCCATAATCACGTAGTGGTCAATCCTGTGCCTTAATTAACGATAAATAAGCACGGTTCCCGACAGGGAAAATCATTGACCTCGGAGGGGATTTTAAAATGTTAAAAGTATATTATGATGCTGACGCCGATTTGGGCTTGCTGGAAGGTAGCAAAGTTGCCATTATCGGTTATGGCGCGCAAGGCCGTTGCCAGGCGCTGAACCTTCGCGATAGCGGCGTAGAAGTCGTGGTTTCTGAATTGCCAGGTACCGCCAACTACGAACAGGCAGTCGCCGATGGTTTCGTTCCGGTAACCGCTATCGAAGCAGCTCGTGAAGCGATGCTCATCCAGATGCTGGTACAGGACCATGTTCAGCCGGTTGTTTATAAGCAGATTTTGCCGGAATTAACCGAAGCAAAAGCGCTCATATTCTCACACGGTTTTAATATCCACTATAGCCAGATTATTCCGCCAAAAAATATCGACGTATTCATGGTTGCTCCAAAGAGCCCGGGTACGATTGTTCGAAGCGAATATGAAGCCGGTCGTGGTGTACCTTGTTTGATCGCCGTTTATCAGGATGCTACCCGCAACGCTAAAGCGCTGTCATTAGCATACGCAAAAGGCATCGGCGGAACCCGAGCCGGCGTTATCGAAACCACCTTCAAAGAAGAGACCGAAACCGACCTCTTTGGCGAACAGGCTGTATTATGCGGCGGCGTTAGCGAATTAGTTCTCGCTGGTTTTGAAACCCTGGTAGAAGCCGGTTATCAGCCGGAAATGGCATATTTTGAATGTCTGCACGAATTAAAATTAATTGTTGACATCATTTATGCAAAAGGCATCGCAATGATGGACTACGTAGTTAGCGACACCGCTGAATACGGCGACTACATTGCAGGCCCGAAAGTTATCAATGCCGAATCCCGCGTTGCCATGAAGAACCTGCTGAATGATATTCAGGATGGTACCTTTGCAAGCAACTGGATTCTTGAAAATATGGCCGGTCGCCCACACTTCCTGTCAATGCGCCGCAAACGCAGCGAACACATCATTGAAGAAGTCGGCGAAAAGCTGCGAGCCATGATGTCCTGGATGAAGAAATAATTCTTCTAAACCATAAACATTTAACGCAGCCCGGCTAACCACCGGGCTGTTTTATTTGGTACAATTATTCTTAATTGATACAGTAGAGACGCACGGCCGTGCGTCTCTACAAAAAATAAACGGGTACAAAAAAAATTAACATGGATGGGCAGGATAGGCAAGATAAAATTAATCATGATAATCATGTGTAAGGGGACTGGCTTTTATTCGGAAATTTCAGCCCTATTATTAAATCACAGTGGCAGTCCGAATAATTGCCAGT
>JBIJDE010000005.1:0-34075 GCA_044344305.1 Armatimonadota bacterium | reverse complement strand
CATTGATGTTCGTAGTGCGTATCAAAAAGCGTTAGATAAAGCATGGGCAAAAGACCCGGCTTATGAATTTACTCCTGATATCATTCACCCCAGTTCGCCAGGACATGCTGCGATGGCTTGCGAGATATTGCGCGCGTTGGGTGCCGGATTACATTTGAGTTCAGGTGAAAAGCGAGGAGAACTGCATATAGATCGATCATCAGATGTGGAATTATCTCTGCTTGATGGCGCAAAGATAATAAATACAGATGACTCAATTACAATAAAAGTTAAGACTGTTAATAAATCCGTAAAAAAAGTAGAAGGCACATTACTGGTAGTGGTTGCAGGTCAAAAGTTCGAGAAGAAAATTAAAGTATCAGGACATCGCGACACCACCCTGACATTTAAATTACCCGCTAAATTATTAATGAACCGATTTGATATTACTCCAGTCTATATGGCATTTATTAGCAAAGATGTTTTTACCGCGAATGATGGGTTGCTGTATTATTCCCGCTTGCAGCCATCTGATGAAAATCCGGTTGCTTTTACTGCGGCAGACTTTAAAGTCCAGGGTGCAGATACCCGCACTTGTCCAGTGACTGATCTCAATATAAAACGTGATGATGATCTGTTTACCATAAATTTCACCTGGAATGACACCACTCCAGTGATGGGGCAAACTGGTTTTAAAGAGCGATTTGGCAGTACGGTAACATCGCTGCTATACATGAAAAATCGTGATGGGCAACCTTGCGATGCGGTGGAGTTTTTCTTTGACTTGCGACCGTCAGCGTCTATTGGCCGCATGACGTCAAATATCGATGATAATCCATTTGGTGTGCTGCGGGTTGGCGTTTGCCAGGAAATAATTAATGAAAAACCAGTTGTAAGAGTAATATCAGAACCTGCACAGCCAACTGATGCGGTAACAATAACCGACCTTGGCAATCATAAATACCGATTGACAGTAAAAGCAAAAGCGAATGGCCCTATTGTAGGTTTTGGCGCAAAAGTAACCGACAACACAGCATTCAAATACGGTTCAACCCCACCATTTTATCTCACCATGCTACGTCCCGGCACCGGTGCTGAACCGATGAGTTATGTACAGTTGAGTGATGATAGGGAAGGGGTATTGTATCGGATGGGGTATTAATTTAATTAAAAATTAATAGAGGCTTTTGCAAAACCTATGCCGTTAAATGTTTAAGTTGCAGTTTAGTGGTAGTCGAAAACCACCCCGACCTTCGGCCACCCCTCCTTGGCAAGGAGGGGAGTTTAAAACAAAGGTTTTGATTATTAAAGAAGCTATTGTTTTATCAAGTAGCTACCATAACTCCCCTCCTTGCCAAGGAGGGGGCAGGGGGTGGTTTGGTTGATTATATAATTAGTATGGTTTTGCAAGAGCCTTCGTAATTCGTAATTCGTAATTAATAAAAAAAGGGAGCAAATAATGTCTAAAACAATTAAATGGGGTATTCTTGGCCTGGGCGGTATTGCCAATGCATTTGCCGAGGGTGTTTCAGTATTGACCGATGCTGAAGTGATAGCCTGTGGTTCGCGAACGGCGGAGAAGGCTGAGGAGTTCGGTGCGAAGTGGAATATTCCACATCGTCATGCCAGCTATGAAGCTTTGGTGGCCGACCCGGATGTAGATGCCATTTATGTCGCCACTCCGCATCCGTTGCATAAAGAAAATTGTCTGCTGGCAATTGCAAATGGCAAACCGGTATTGTGCGAAAAGCCATTTACCGTGAATGCTGGCGAAACTGAAGTTGTTATAGCCGCTGCAAAAGCAGCCAATCTGTTAGTGATGGATGGCATGTGGTCGCGCTTTTTACCCCATATTGTGAAGGCGCACGAATTAGCGAACTCTGGTATCATCGGTGATGTACGCATGATTCAGGCCGACTTCGCGTTTCGTGGCGGTTGGAAACCAGAAGAACGCTGGTTGAACCCGGTTCTTGGAGGCGGTGGACTATTGGACGTTGGCGTTTATGTCATAAGCCTTGCGCAACTATTTTTAGGCAAACCTACTTCAATTTCCGGCGCGGCACATCTGGGTGAGACCGGCGTTGATGAACAGGCGGCGATGGTGCTGGGATTCCCAGAAGGGAAAATCGCATCGCTAATCTGTGGTGTGCGCACCAATACACCACATGAAGCAACGATATTTGGCACCGAAGGATCAATAAAACTGCACAAATTGTGGTGGCGTCCGTCCAAATTGACCCTGAGCGTTAACGGCAAAGACGAAGAAATTGCCCCGGAGATAGTCGGTAACGGTTTCAATTACGAAGCCGCAGAATTTGGTCGCTGCCTGCGCGAGGGATTAAAAGAAAGCCCAATGCGTCCATATGCAGAAACGATCTCCGTCATGAACACCATGGACACCCTACGAAAACAATGGGGTTTGGTGTATCCTGTCGAAAAATAAATGGGATAAGTTTTCAGTTTTCAGAAAATGTCGCTTTGACAAGCTCGTGGCTGGTGAAATTACGGTCATGAGACTTGTCGAAGTGACTTTTATGATCTGTTAGAAGTCGTTTGAAGTCGTCCGCACGACCGCAATCGAAATAATAATTTGCCATTTACCATTTCCAATTTTTCTTCACCCGAGAGGTGGTCAGAGCGTCTCGCTTGGAAAAAGGATGAACCGTGATAAATTTCAGCGGTTACCACCATTTTGCGCAGTTCGCGTCACCGAGACGGTAACGCCACGTTTTGTACTAAATCAGGTTTTGCAAGAACCTGCATAATTTGCCATTTGCAATTTGCCATTTCCAATTTTTCTTCTTTCTTCTCAATCTTTTTTCACACAATGGTGTCAATATGGTAAAATATTTGCAGGTGGTATGAGATGGTACTTCGATTCTCTTTATTTCTTTTGTTGGTTGCCGGTTTATTTATTAGTGTATTGGCGGATGATACTTTTTATCCTGAGATTCCTGATACTATGCGCGATGCAAAAGGGCCGATTCCAGCGTGGATGGAGCACCACAAGCAAATTATCTCACAGACCAGTACCGGCAAAGCGGAAGTTATATTTATGGGTGATTCTATTACCGATTATTTCACCACCGTCGGCAAAGATACCTGGGATAAATATTACGCTCCGCTGGGTGCGGTGAATTGCGGTATATCCGGTGATGCAACCCCGCATGTGTTGTGGCGTGCCAGCCATGGCGAGTTGGACGGCGTGAAAGCGAAGGTCGCCGTATTGATGATAGGCACTAACGGTATTGATGGTATTCCCGATTTGAAACCGGAGGAGACTGTGCGCGGTATCGCGGCAATTATCAGCACTATCAGGGTGAAAGTACCGAATGCTAAAGTGTTGTTGTTGGGGATTTTCCCGCGTAGTACCGCGAATGATGCCACTATAATGAAACGAATTGATGCTGTTAATCAATTGCTGACAACATTGGCGGATAATGATAAAGTCTTCTATTTGAATCTAAACGCAAATTTTGTACAACCGGATGGGAAAGTTTCACTGAAATTATTCCCCGATGGTCTTCACCCGTCAGCAGAAGGATACGCTGTTTGGGCAAATGCCATGAATCCTTTGCTGTACCAATTACTGGGCAGAACGGCAGATGGAAAAATAATTGACACCAGTAGCGGTCAATTGCGATTGCCGGCGATATTCAGCGATAATATGGTTCTTCAACGCGATAAAAACAATCCAGTCTGGGGATGGTGTGTGCCGGGTGAAAAGGTACAGATTACAATAAACAAAAAGAAAGTTTCAGCAATTTCAGACAAGGACGGCAAGTGGAAAGTGCTGCTGCCAAGATTGCCGATTAATGACGTCTATGTGATGGAAGTACAATGGCGCGATAAAACAATCAAAGTTAAAAATATACTGGTCGGCGATGTATGGGTATGCAGCGGACAGTCAAATATGGTGAAAATGGTACAGGAAGCAGGCAACGCCGAGGAAGAAATTGCTGCAGCTAATCACCCTACAATACGCATGATAACCCTGAATAGAGTAACCACCACCGTACCAACACCAGATATCATCGGCAAATGGGAAGTTTGAACCCCGGATACCGTCGCCGAATTTTCTGGCATGGCATATTATTATGCGCGAGAATTGCAGAAAAAAGTGAAAGTTCCCATCGGGTTGATAGTCAGCGCATGGGGTGGAGCGGCGATAGAAGGTTTTATACCAACGGAAACGCCAATGACCGACCCAAAGACCGGTGCGGTAATTACCGTTGATTATACAAAAGCAATACAGATGCAAAACCAATACCTGCAAGATATTCTTAATTATGGCCCGAAAGACCCGAACCAGTTAGGGATAAACCACGACTGGGAAAGTCCATTTTATTCTGATGGCGACTGGACAACTCTGGACGTGCCGAATACCTGGGGTAAATATATTCCATCGCTATCCAACACCGGTGGCGCGTGGTTTCGCAAGGAAGTGACTATTCACCCGGCATGGCAGGGCAAAGAACTGGTTCTGAAACTTGGCCGCATCGCCTGGGCTGATGACAGCTATTGGAATGGCGCGTTAATTGGACACACCGGATGGGACAACAAACAGCTGGTGGATTGTGGCGATACCCGCAGACGGTATAAAATTCCCGCCGCGTTGGTGAAATACGGCAAGGTACTAATCGCCGTCCACGTCATCGACCCCGGTTTCTGGGGAGACTTTGGCGGCATTGCTGATACCCCGCTTTCAATAGGACCAGTTGGTAAACCCGACGAGGAGATTTCACTTATAGGTGCTTGGAAGTTCAAACAGGAGTTCAGCCGTAGAGACAAGGATCTGACACCGTATCCGCGTCCTTCAAAAGATACCATTAATATGCAGAAGGACGGCGTAATATATAACGGGATGATTTCCCCACTGATACCTTATGGGATGAAGGGAGTTATTTGGTACCAGGGAGAAAGCAGCGCACAGAAAGCCTACCAGTACCGCACCCAATTCCCCGCCATGATAACCGCCTGGCGCAAAGCGTGGGGGCTTGGCGATTTTCCATTCCTGTTCATGGAGATTGCCACCGTTGGCCCCGCTCCCAAGGACCCAAAAGACAGCACCTGGGCAGAACTGCGCGAGGCACAACGTTTCGCACTTGCACTGCCAAATACCGGCATGGCAGTGACGATTGACCACCCCGACCGCGGCGAGATTCATCCGAAAAACAAACAGGAAGCTGGATACAGATTGGCACAGGTTGCACTGGCAAAGGTTTACGGTTTTAATGTGCCTTATGAGAACCCGACATATAATAAAATGAAAATAACCGGCAAAGAAGTCCGTATTTCATTCAACCACCTTAATGGCGGGCTGGTAACAAAAGGTGCGGACGACCTCGCCGGGTTTGCGATTGCCGGTGATGATAAAAAGTTTGTATGGGCACACGCCCGCAAGGTTGGCGATGAGGTAGTGGTTTGGAATGATGACATCACCACCCCCGCCGCCGTTCGCTACGCATGGGCAGAAACGCCACTGCTGAGTATCTACAATAAAACCGGACTGCCAATATCGTCATTCCGCACCGACAACTGGGTATTATCGACGCAGAAGTGAATCAAAAATGACGATTTATATCAGTGGCGGAAGTTTTTTTACATCGATTGATAGGATTGATATGATATTATTAACATCATAATGGTTTTTAATATCGTTTAAATCCTAACCCAAATAAATTGGACAAGTGTTAAGTTTTCAGTTTTCAGTTATAATCACTTCGACAGATGGTGTTGATGCATCTGTATACTGCGCAAACTAAAACAACGCTTAAAATCAGAGGGAAATGAAACCGTGACAAATTGTCACGGTTTAAAAATGATTGCACCAGATGGCAAAATGCGTTTTATAGTTAGGGTCACTGAACTTGTCGAAGTGAACTTAAAACATTGCAATTCGAAATCCTGACTTATTTTGTTCGGATTTGATTGCTAACGGTCTATTTATTGATGTAAACAGGCTCTTGCATACCATTGTAATAACTCGATGGTATTGAATCAGCTATATATAAATGAAGGTGTTTTTTATGTTATCAATTGATTTAATTGGGAAGATTGCAATTGTCACCGGGGCAACTGGGCAGTTGGGACGTGTGATGGTGCTAACATTGGCAGAATGTGGTGCAGATGTGGTTGTTCATTATCTGCATAACGAAGCGAAAGCGTGTGAATTACGCGATGCTGTTATGGCTACGGGACGACGCTCAATGATTGCGCAGGCGGATGTTGGCGATCTGTCATCGGTACTGGCAATGCGCGACAATATTGTCACCGAACTCGGTTCACCAGATATTATTGTGAATTGTGCGGTGAGCCAATGTGGTTGGACCAGCGTACTGGAGCAACCTTCTGAAGATTACGAAGGTCAGTTTCGCAGCAGCGTATTGCACAATGTAAATATGGCAAAGGCTTTTGTCCCGGTGATGATAGAACGCAACTGGGGTCGTGTGATTGGGATTAGCACTGAATGTGCCATGCAAAATTTCCCCATGCAATCAGCGTATGTATCAGGAAAACGCGGGATGGATGGTGTCTTGCGAGTATTGGCGAAAGAAGTGGGTGAAAAGCAAATTACAGTGAACCAGGTGGCACCGGGGTGGACAATAAGCGATAACGTACGCGCCAGTGGAACGGAACGCCAGGAAGAATATGAAAAGAAAGTACCCCTGAAACGACGCGGCACCGACCAGGAAATAGCCAATGTGGTTGCCTTCCTCGCGTCAGATCTCGCCAGTTTCATAACCGGTGCATATATTCCGGTATGTGGTGGCAATGTTATGCCAGGGATTTAATTTACAACATGTCAAATACGGCTTAGTTTAGTTTGCTACCTTAGCATTTTTCAAACAATATTCATATTCCAACAGTTCAGCGTCGGAAAGTTTATAGCCTAATTTTATGCCTTTTTCAAAATATTTCAATGCTGTTTGCAGGTCGGCACCGGGTATTTTATCTTTCACCATGGCGTTAAGGTATCGTGCCATGCGAATATTGGCTACGTCGTATTCCGGGTCTAATTTCAACGCTATTTCAATCTGATCTTTTGCCTTTGCAAGTTCACCGCTGGTGGTTAATACTGCGGCGTATGATATGCGTACCTGCGATGAATTAGGTTCAAATCTGACAAGATTTTCAAACATGGTTATAGATTTTCTGATGTTTATTCCTGCTGCATTCTGGTCATTAATTTGCATTTCACCCAGAGCAGCCTGGCGATAATAATCTGCCAGCTTTCGCAATACTAACGGTTCGCGCTCATTAATCTTCAATGCTTCTTCACCGTAATAAAAGATATCTTCAGTGAATTGAGATTGTTTTTCAAGTGGTTCAATACTACGGACTGATTCGCTGAGTTCCATCAAATCTTTATCACAGGTCGCGTCGCCTATCGGGGTTAATCCTTTTGCGCGTTCAAATGCTAACTTTGCATCATACAATTCGCCGTTTTTACCTTTTTTGAATCCTTGCTGGGTGTAATATGAACCGGCAAATTGCATGAATACGACGGTTACAGTAATAGCAATAACGAATATCAACCCTAATCGCAACAATTGAATCTTGCTACTATCAAGAACGGTTACACTGATTTTTTTTGCATCCGCTGAGGCTGCTATACCACAAATTAGCCAAAAAATACCCCTTGTCGCACCGTTATCAAACGACCCCAGGCTCGATATTAAATATGCCGCCAACGCGCCGGATAATGCAATTTTTAACAATGGCGACGGTTGGCGCAATATGGATTGAATCAACATAAACAAGAAGAAAAGCATTGCGCCGGTGCCAATTATTCCCGTTTCTGCCAGTGATTGAATAATAAAATTATGCGGCAAGGCGGAAGCATAGCCGCGATTTACCGGGATTCCCATCTCTACCACGGTACTGGATGGACGGTATTGTGGAAATACGGTTTTTAAATTGCCTGATCCACATCCGAACAACGGATATGCCTGAAATACATTCAAAGCGGTTCGCATATATAATTCGCGCTTATGAAACGTATCTGCTTTGTTATTTAATACATTGAAAATTGAGATAACACGATTACGCGTTGGTGTATGTATTACCGACACTAACACGGTCGCCAAGAATAGCGATAATAGCAATAAAACCATTGGCTGAATCAGTTTTTTATCTGTACGAATGACATTAATAATAATAAAAATTAACGACAACGCAAACCCAATCCAGGCCGCTCGTGCCTCGGTAAATACCAGTGCGGTAGCGGTAACTACAAAAAATGTCAATGCTATAAATTGCATCCGTTTGTTTATTGCAGTTATGAATAATCCCAATTGAAGCGGGATAATCATTGCAAATAGAGTTCCGGTAAACATTGGGTTGCCCATGGTGGCGGATAATCGCTTGCCGCTGAATGCTGAGTTTAACGGGAAGAAACGGTAGGTGAAGAAATGGTCGATTAACCCGATTAATGCACATATTGCACCGGCGGTAGCAATTGCAATTATCAATTTTGTCCGCGATTCATCATCTCGTAAAAAACCACGACAGCATAAAAATATTAATATGCCAGTAGCAAATGATGGAATTGCCAATTCTCCTGACCACAGTTGTGAAAGAAATGATAAATGCGGATTCTCGCCTAATAATCCCGCCAGTAATATTGATCCCGCATATATAAACAAAGGCTTATCGATGCTGGATTGCAAACGTCCCACGACTCCGCGTGCCAGCGACATTACTAATAAAATAGCACCACCAATTCCGGCTGATAACAGCAGCAGTAAACGGCGCGGCGTCTCTATGCTGTTGTATAAAAAAGGAACATCCGGACGAATATACGCCAATATCACAGCAAAAGCCGCGAATACCAGAATATACAAACCAACATTATTCCACTTATCAACGACAAGTGGCAATTCAACGAGTTCTTTAGTTTCAAAACGTTTTTTCATTACTATTAAATATCGCCTTACCGGTAATTTTGTTGCATTACCGGTATAAAATAACATATTTTTAAGAGATTTGGGAAATTATGATGGTAAGGTATATTTGTTCGCCGTTTGTAGAGAAAAACATTGGGATAGGTTTTAAGTTTATAAAAACAATTTTGCTAAAGAATTCTATAAATGAATAGTCGCCACTCAGTCGCTATTGAATTATCACATGTACGACGTTTTCTGTTAATCAATGTAAATATAAAAACTATTCATTATTGCAGGAAAATTGATGGTGGTGCTTGAATATATTAGATACATTATGAGAAAAAATTCTAATTCAAACAAAAATCGCTTGAAAATAAGTGAAATTGAGCCGGGCATTTTACCGGTGTTACCATTGCGCGACCTGGTCGTTTTCCCCCATACCTCCCATTCTTTTTTAGTGGGACGTCGGAAAAGCCTGAGCGCAATTTCTGCTGCATCTGATAGGAAGCTGGTTATATTATCCACCCAAAGCTCCGGTGATATTGAAGACCCGAGTTTGGAAGATATAAATAAAATTGGCGTGTTGGCAGAAATTACCTCGATGAGCCCTATGGCTGAGGAAAGCGTACGTGTGAGCGTAACGGCTATATGTCGGGTTAAAGTTGTTGAATACCTGATGAATAATTCGTTTATTTCCGCAGAATGGGCAATTTATCCATACGATAATGAGAACTTATCAAAGATTGAATTGTTGATGATGATGGCGAAAGAGACGTTTGGCAGAATGGTTGAAACTACTAACGAAGTTTTGGCTGAGTTTCTCACCGATATCAATGAGATTGACGATGTTGAAAGGCTAATCGGAACCATTGCGCATCATCTGCACATGAATACTTCGCAATACCAGACCTTGCTGGAAATGAATAAGAACGTTGATCGTTTGGAAATGGTTATTGCCCGGATGGTCACTGAACAGGAAATGCTGAATATCGAAAAGCGAATCCATGAAAAAGTTCGCCATGAAATGGAAGAATCGCAAAAACAGTATTACCTGCGCGAGAAGATGCGGGCAATAAGAACAGAGTTAGGGGATGGCGAAGACCATATATCTGAGATAGATGAATTAAAAGAGAAGATTGAAGCTGCCGGCATGTCTGACGAAGCTAAGGAAAAAGCGCTGAAAGAGCTGTGGCGGTTAGAACGTATGCCAAGTGCGTCGCCGGAAGTTACCGTTACCCGCAACTACATCGATTGGCTGTTAAGCATGCCATGGAATAAACGTTGTGAAGAGAAGTTAGACCTGGGAGTTGCAGAAGATATTTTAAATGCTGACCATTGGGGATTACAAAAGGTTAAAGAACGCATTCTGGAATATCTGGCGGTGCGCAAATTGAACCCGAAGATGAAAGGACCGATTCTCTGTTTTGTTGGGCCTCCGGGGGTTGGTAAGACCAGTATTGGAAAATCAATTGCCCGCGCATTGGGGCGTCAATTCGTGCGGATATCGCTGGGTGGCGTCCGGGATGAAAGCGAAATTCGCGGTCATCGACGCACCTACGTTGGCGCATTGCCGGGACGAATAGTACAGGGTATGAAGACCGCCGGAGAGAAAAACCCGGTCTTTATGATGGACGAAGTAGATAAAATCGGTCAGGACTTTCGCGGTGATCCGTCATCAGCGTTATTGGAAGTGCTGGACCCGGAACAGAATTACTCATTCAGCGACCACTACCTCGAAGTACCGCTCGATTTATCGGAAGTGATTTTTATCACCACTGCTAATCAATTAGACCCGATTCCCGACCCGTTGCTTGACCGTACTGAAGTGATTGAGTTCCCCGGCTATACCGAAGATGATAAATTGAACATAGCACTGAAGTTCCTGGTGCCGAAGCAATTGAAAGAACATGGGCTTACCGATAAAAATTGTAAAATCGGCGAGGATTCCGTGAAAGAGATTATTCGCCGTTATACCCGTGAAGCGGGTGTACGTAATCTTGAACGAGAGATTGCCGGCGTATTCAGAAAAGTAGCGAAACAAATCGCCAGCGGAAACCGCCGTAGCATGACGGTGAAGCCAAAAGACCTGCATGGTTTAATTGGCGCAGCAAAGTTCCGGTATGGCATGGCAGGGGAAAAAGACGAAGTCGGTATGGCTACCGGACTAGGCTGGACACCTGCTGGTGGCGATATCCTGAATATTGAAGTAAGCCTGATGCATGGCAAAGGCAACCTGCAATTAACCGGACAGTTGGGTGACGTAATGCAGGAATCCGCAAAAGCGGCGATGAGCTATGCCCGAACCAATGCTGATACCTTGGGGATACCCCGTGAAAAGTTCACCGAGTTGGATATTCATATCCACGTACCGGCGGGAGGAATACCGAAAGACGGTCCATCCGCAGGTATAACCCTTGCAACGGCCCTTATTAGTGCGTTGACCGGGCGTGCGGTAAAACGTACCGTGGCTATGACTGGCGAGGTTACCCTGCGCGGGTTGGTATTGCCGGTGGGTGGAATTAAAAACAAAATGCTGGCTGCGCATCGCGCCGGCATCACAGATATAATCCTTCCAGAAGATAATCGTAAAGACCTGGAAGAATTGCCGGATTACGTAATGAAAGAACTGAATTTTCATTTTGTAGACCGGATGCCGGCAGTGTTGGAGATAGCTCTGCGAGAGGCAGCTAAATAAATGGTAAATGCTTTTGACGAAGAGTTAAAACGAATAGCTGCGGCGGTACGTGCGTTAACCTTTGACCGCAAATTGCAACCGCATTTTTTACCGGATGAATTGCAACAAGCGGTAATGGCGTACCCTGGCGCAGGCGGTAAAGCCATGCGTCCAGCATTATTGACATGGGCGTACCGCGCGTTAGGCGGCGAAAATGAAGATATAGCATTGCGTGCCGGAACCGCCGTGGAGCTGTATCATACTTACACATTGATACATGACGATGTAATTGACCGCGACCCATTGCGCCGTGGTAAACCCAGCGTTCACATGTTGATGAGTGGGGTAGGATGGAAGAAATTTGGCCTTACCAGCGAGGCAGGACATTATGGACTGAGCATGGCAATTCTCGCTGGAGATGCAATGCATAGCTGGTCAATTTCTTTGTTATCATCAATAGGAAGCCTTGGTGCAGACTGTGCTACAGTAAATGCGCTAATCTGCAAATTGGAAGGCGACACAGGGCCGGCTATAGTAGAAGGTGAAGTGCGTGATATCCAGTTGCCTTATGCGCTGGTTGCGAATGTAACAGATGATGAAGTCTTGACGGTAATGCGTACTAAAACCGCGGCACTGTTCGCATTTTGTGCATGGGCAGGTGGTATGCTTGCCCGCAATACTTGCGATAATCAAGTACAGAATCTTACCGATTACGCCACCGAAGCCGGGGTAGCATTTCAATTGCAAGATGACGTGCTGGGTATCATCGGCGATGAACAAACCCTGGGCAAACCGATAGGCAGCGACCTGCGCGAGGGTAAACGCACACTGATAATTACCAAGGCATGGTCACGCGCAGACGAGAATGGTAGAAATCAAATATCTGCAGCTTTGGGTAATCCGCGCGCTAATCCAGAGCAAATAGCAGCGGCAACAGAAGTATTGGTTAAAACCGGCGCTGTTGATGAAGTACGCGATATGTCGCAAAATTACATGCAAAGCGCCATCATACACCTGAATAAAATCCCCGCTAACCCCTGGCGCGATTTGATGAATGAATTAGCCGAACGTATGATTGCCCGGAAAAAATAATCATAGTTTTCAGTGTTCAGTGTTCAGTGTTCAGATTTTAGATTTTAATTTTAAACAGAACTTTCTCTTGTGTTGATGAAATACCGGGCAACCACAAGGGATTGCCCCTACAATATTTATAAAAATCTACCCCTTCACCCCAGCTTTTCGCAGGATTATCATCATAGGACACCAGTTGGTTATACCGGATTGCAACAGGTTAAGGCCGATGAAAGCGGTGAAATATAGCCAGTTTTGGCTGACGTATACGGTTAATAATACACTGACCAGCAGCAGGATACCGGCTACCAGGCGTAATGCGCGTTCGACTGTCATGATTTATTCTCCCTTTTTTCTATTGTTTTGTTGCTACAGGCAAATCACCGACTGCCAGGTGGTACTGGATAAGTGCAGTTTGCTGGTCAAACTCTGCCAGTGCAAATTGCATGTTTGCGTTAGTCAGCGTGGTTTGTGCGCTCAATACATCAATGATGGGCAATATCTGATTTTTGTAGCTGGCTTCGGCAACTTTGTATCCTTCAGTCGCAGCATTTTTCGCCTGGGTCATCGCCTGAACTTTTTTCTCCGCAGATTTTATATTCAATATCGCACTGGAAACCTGCATTTGTATTCCCTGTCTTAAGGCTTGTTCGCGAATATTTAATTCATCGCGTTGTGACTTTGTAGTAGCCAATTGTGCCTTGCTGGTGCCGCCGTCAGATATAGATTGTCGCAGCATAATAGCGATTGACCAGTTACCAAAATCAGGATTCAATGTGGTGCGTTTCAGGTCATATTGAGCATGTAAGCCAATTTGCGGATTTTTTCCGGCTAAGATGACATTTTTCTGATTTTCTGTCGCCTGCATATATGCCTTAAGTTGTTTCACTTCGGGACGCTGTTCCATCGCCGCCTTGATGGCCGCCGGCAACTCTACCGGCACAGTCAGTATATTACTGCTATCTGGTGCGATTGCTATCTCTGAATCATGCGGGCAATTCAATATTCTTTTTAAATTATTTAATGCCAGTTGATAACCGTTTTCTGCCTGAATCAACCCGGCCTGGGCAGTGGCAAGGTCTGCTGTTGGGCGTAACACATCCAACTTTGCCACTATTCCCTGATCATATAAACCGGTCGATACCCGCACCGCTTCCAACAAAGTCTTTGCCTGTTTTTGCATTACTTCAACCATGCGTTGCGCGCTTTGTACCTGGTAATATGCGGTTGCCGCTTCGGCTACTATCTCTTGTTTCGTACGTTCGTATCCCTGCCATGACGCATCAACACCTTGTCGGGATGCGGCAATCATATTTCTAATTAGTCCTCCGGTATATATCGGCCAATCCATTGAAACATTTGCCCACGGATTCACTGTTTTACCAAATACCAACGTCCCCATAGGTACCACGGTGAATGATGGATCACCTGCCAATTGCATGTATCCGGCTTCTCCCTGCACTTTTATATTCTGCCCCGTGCGCACTTCATTCACTTTCGCTTCAGCGGTAGTTACCAATTGGCGCGCTGCCTGTATGTTAGGATTAGCCGCCAGAGTGCGGGAAATTACTCCCTGCAAATCAAAGGTGGTAACCGGTGGTTTTTCCATTTGTTCATCGGCAGCAATAGCGAATATTGATGTTAATACAAACAAAACAATTGTTAAAAATGAAATATGTTTCATATTTTTTCTCCTATTTTCGAGATGGTGTGTGGTAATACCAGGACCGGGATTGTCCCATATCTCAGCACCTGGGTAATGGTCGATGGCAATATATCAATATCTAAAAACTTTTTATATGTTGCCGTCAGTATAATTAAATCAGCGGATATTTCCCGGCCAGTGGCCAATATTTCCTCGGCCGGTTTGCCGGCTTTTTCGACATGTATTACCGGGATTCCATTTATATTATCTGGTGTCTTAATATTAACATCATGATGTTCTTTAACGTGAATGGTGTAGATTTCTGCATTGAATATTGATGCCGTGTTTATTGCCGCATTAAACGTAATTTCATCATTTAATGCATTATTAACCGGCACAAGAATCTTTTTTATATCCGGTTTTGCCACTATTGAATCCATGGCATTTCTTACTACCAGCACTGGCACCTTTGCGTTATGAATAATCGATTCAGCTACCGAACCCAGCATCCAGTGCTGTAAGCCATGCCGGCCGTGAGTTCCCATAATTATCAAGTCGGCGCAATTACAATGTTCATGAATTATCTGTGCCGGGTCGCCTTCCTTTACCCAGATATCCCAACTTACGGCATAACCCAACTGGTCATTAATGAATGCGGCTACGTCATCATGTATCTGTTCTTCTGCATGGACAGCCTGTAGTGCCAGGTCATCAATTTGTTCCAATGTAAATGATGGCGGCGCATCAAATGCTCTGCAATGCAATACTGTTACCTGGGCCTCGGTCTGGCTTTGCCAATATGCCGCCCATCTTAACGCTGCACCGGAATGCGGCGAGAAATCTATCGGTACAACGATGTTTTTTATATCTTGCAGTATCATTTTTCTACCCTCCTTCAACTTCGCTCTGGGGAATATTATCTTCCAAAGGCTCTAATTTCGTATTGCGGTTAAGCAGGAAGTAAATTACCGGCACCGCCACCGGGGTGAGAATAACTGCTGCCAGTTCTCCCGCCATCAATGCCAATGCCATACCCTGGAATATAGGGTCAAACAAGATAACTACACCAGCGACCACCACGGCGAGTGCGGTGAGTACAATAGGACGGAATCGCGTTGCACCGGCGTCTATGCAGGCGTCAATCATGGATAAGCCTTCCCGTCGTCTTAACTCAACATAGTCGATGAGAATAATTGAGTTGCGCACTACAATGCCGGCACCGGCGATGAACCCAATCATCGAGGTAGCAGTGAAAAACGCTCCCATTGCCCAGTGCGCCAGAATGATGCCAATCATTGATAACGGGATAACCGCCATGATGGCTATCGGGGTTTTGAATGACGAGAACCATCCCGTTACCAGGGCGTAAATCAGCAGCAATACGATGGCAAATGCGATACCCAGGTCGCGGAATACTTCATAGGTTATCTGCCACTCACCGTCCCATTTCATGCTGAACTTCTCAGTTGAGAACGGCTGGTCAATCCAATATTGTTTCAGCTTGTATCCTTCCGGTATTCCCAGATTCATCATCGCTTTTTGAGTATCAAGTATCTTATACACCGGACTTTCCACTCGTCCAGCGATATCACTGGTGACATACACCACCGGCTTCAGGTTTTTATGATAAATATTTCCTTCCTGAAATACTTTTTCCACCCGGACTATCTCCGACATCGGCACCAGTCGTCCGTTTGCAGCCTGCAGTTGTATGCTGCTCAAACCTTCCACGCTGGACCGGTCGGCGATTGGTATGCGCAAATTAATGCTGACGGGATCCTGTTCACTGGGGATATGTGCCTGACTGACAGGATATCCATTTACCGCCATGGCAATCGTTTGCGTTACCTGGGCAGTATCAATGCCGCTCAACGCCGCCTTTTCTTTATCCACAATGAACTTGTATTCCGGCAACGGGTCTTCTATATAGGTATCGACATCGACCACGCCATCAGTCTCTTCCAGAACTTTTTGCACCTGGCGTCCTATCTCTTTCTGTCGTTTGTAATCGTTGCCATATATCTCCGCTACTATTGATGCCAGTACCGGCGGTCCCGGCGGCACTTCGGCGACCTGTACTACCACACCATGACGCAGAGCGATTTTTTTAAGAATCGGACGTATCATTTTTGCTATTTCGTGGCTTGGACGTTTACGGCTGTTTTTGTCACCGATATTCACCTGGATATCCGCCACATTCATCCCACTGCGCAGGTAATAGTGACGAACCAGACCATTAAAGTTAAACGGTGCGGATGTGCCGGCATATACCTGGTAATCAGTAACTTCTGGAATGGTTGCTATATATGCCGCCATTTCTGCGGCCACGGCGCGGGTGCTTTCCAATGTTGTGCCTTCCGGCGCGTTTATCATTATCTGGAACTCGCCTTTGTTGTCAAAAGGCAGGATTTTCATAATCACCATCTTGCTGGGGAACATCATCACCACCAGCACCAGAGCGATGGCAAGACCGATGATGAACATTAAACCTTTACGCGGTTGTTCCAGCAATGGACGAGTGAATTTTTCATAGGATCTGCGCGCCGGTCCCTGTGCATAAGCATGCTCATCTTTTTCTTCATGTCCAGCTTTTGGCTTCTGGTTTTTCATCAGGTGATAAGCCGCCCACGGAGAAATCATGAATGCTACGAACATGGAAAATACCATCGCCGCTGTCGCACCTACTGGAATTGGACTCATGTATGGTCCCATCAATCCCTGTACAAATGCCATCGGCATGATGGATGCGATAACTGCGAATGTTGCCAAAATGGTAGGATTTCCTACTTCATCAACTGCCATGATAGCAACATCTTTTAATGATTTTCCTTTATTTTCCGGCAGGCGGAAATGCCGCGCGATATTTTCTACAATTACGATAGCGTCATCTACCAGAATACCGATAGAGAACACAAGCGCGAACAACGTCACGCGGTTAAGGGTGTAATTAAACAGATAGAACACCATCATCGTCAGCGCCAGGGTCACCGGAACGGCCAAACCGACGACGATTGATTCGCGAATGCCCAACGCGAAAGCGATTAGTATCACAACCGATATAACCGCCAACAGCATGTGAAATAGCAGTTCGTTTGATTTTTCGGTAGCGGTGTCGCCATAATTGCGGGTGATGGTGATATGCACACCGGCAGGTAGCGTCGTTCGCTCAATTTCTTTTAATTTGGCAACCACTGCGTGGGAAATGTTAATCGCGTTTGCGCCTTTTTGCTTGGCGATGGATACAGTAACTGCGTTGTATTCCGACCCGGGTAAATATTTTTCAGTATCAATACCGGTAATTTTACCGTGCGGTCCTACTCCCAATGTAACGTATTGCGAGGGGTCTTCCGGCCCGTCGACAACCTTTGCTATGTCGCGCAAATATATTGGATTTCCATTGGTTGTTCCAACTACCAGGTTTTTTACATCTTCTGCACTGGCGAGAAAATTGCCGGATTGTATGGAGATTGCCTTATTATCATTTGTCACCATCCCGGCTTGCAATTGCTGGTTTGCGCCAGATATCTGCTGTGCTACTACGCCGGGTGACAGGTGATAGCCGGCTACAGCAACCGGGTCAAGGTCAACGCGGATTTGTCGCTGGCTGCCGCCGATTACGGTAACTTCAGATACTTCCTTAACCGACTTGATTTCATCTGACAGCATCTGATTTACAACGCGTTTCAGTTCCATCGGTGAATATTTCTCGCTCCACACGGTCAGCGCCATCATTGGCACATCATAAATAGAACGTAATTTTATCAACGGCTGTGTTGCCCCGGGCGGTAATGCTTCGGGATGTGATGATATCTTGTGATATAACTTCACCAGGCTATCTTCTTCATTCTGGTTAACTAAAAACCGTACGATGAACATCGCCTGACCGGGCATTGAAGTGCTGTAAATATATTCAACACCTTTTATTTCGTTCAGCAGTTTCTCCAATGGTTTTACAACACGGCTTTCAACTTCCTTGGGTGAAGCGCCGGGATACCCGACCATGATGTCTACCATCGGCACTACAATCTGTGGCTCTTCTTCCCGTGGCAGAGCCAACATTCCCATTACACCGGCTATTAACGCGGCTACAACGATAATCGGCGTCAGTTTGCTGTTAATGAACTTTGCTGCTAATGATCCCGCCAATCCTAATTTAAGGGGTGATTTCATGGTTACTCTCCTTCCGCACGAATAGTGCTACCTGCAGTAATGCCATCAACCTTGCTGGCGATAATCCGCTGTCCATCCTGCAATCCACTTAAAACTTCTACCCGGTCATTCAACTTTTTGCCGACTGTAATAATGGCAAATTGCGCCGTATTTGCTTCATCAATAATATAGACGCCGGTTAAACCGTTACGGTCAACAATTGCGCTACTTGGTATGGATATTATTGATTCGCTGCCGGTACTTAATGATATGCGTCCGAATAATCCTGATTGTATCCCGGCTGCCGGGGGAAGGTTAGCTTTTACCTTCAACGTTCTGCTGATAGGGTCTGCACCCGGCACTATATCTGTAATAGTAGCCGGCAGGCTTTTTTGTACAGAATCAATCAGTACCATAACCCGAGACCCGCGCGTTAGTTTTCCAGCTTGTTGCTCTGGAACCTGGCTTACTAACTGGTAAAGCGAATTATCATCCATGGCGATTATCGGCATTTGCGGCATTGCCATATTGCCCGGGTCAGCCATTCTACCTGTAATTACTCCGCTGAATGGCGCATATATTGACGTATAACTTACCATCGTTTTTGCGCTGCTAACCATTGCTTTTGCCTGGGCTATGCCGGCGTTTGCCTTAACTATATCTTTTTCACTTACGCTATCTTTCGCCTGGGCGGCATTAGCGGAGCGAAGAGCTGCTTCGGCTTGTCTTACCGCTTGCTCCGCGGTTTCAACATCTTCCCATCGACTGCCTTTTTTCGCCATGATAGTTTCCTGCTTTGCCTGTTCCCACCCAGATTTTGCCTGGTCCATCTGTTTATCAGCGGCGATTACTTCCTGGCTTCGCGCCCCTTCATATACCAGACTCGATTGAGACTTGGCTATTTCCAACCCGGATTTTGCCTGACTCACTGCTGATTCCGCCTGTTTTACAGATTGCTGAGCAGCCTCTAATTGATTAGCGGCATGTTCTAATCGCTGTTTTGGAATAATATCTTGTGAATACAATGTGCTCATACGGTTATAATCAGACTGTACGCTGATCAAGTTTGACTTCGCGGATGACAGGCCGGATTCAGCCTGGGATATTCGCTGTTGTGCTATTAAAATCCCCTGGTCTGCCTGCAATTTATGTTGCGACCGTGCGCCTTCCTTCACCATCGATAGATTGGCGGCCGCCTGTTCATATCCGGCCTTTGCGCGGTTTTCTGCCTGCTCAAACTGTAATATCTGTTCCGGACGCGGACCCTGTTTTACCTTTGCCAGTTGTGCCTTTGCCTGTTCCAATGATGACTTTGCCTGTTGTATCATTACTGCTGATTGGGTTTTCTGCATTGAATACCCGGTTTTCGCTTGCTGGTATGACGCTTGCGCATTTTGCAATCCGGCATCGGCTTGTTGGACATTGGCGTTTAAATCATTAGCTTCCAATTTCGCCAACAATTGTCCTTTTACAACATGGTCGCCTTCCTTCACATACACCGCAGATATTTTGCTCATCACCTTCGCGGATAATTCTGCGTGCTGGATAGCAACGACAGAACCGGGGATATCCTGCGTCATCGCGGTGTTTTGCTTATGAATGGTTATTACCGGCGCAGATAACACGCGAGGTGTCGTTGCTACGGCGGTATCGCCTTCAGCCTTTTTGCGGGGTGCACTAATAATCACTATCGCAATTACGATACCGATAATCACCGGGATGCCGATAAGCAGGAATTTTTTTAGCAGCTTGTTCATTTAACTGTTCTCCTTTGGAATGCTGATATTTATCATTAATACATAATTAACATTTGTTAATAACATATTATTTTACTCTATTTTTTAAGAATTTTCAAGTTCTTCGTTACTTAATGACGACACAACCAACTCACCAGTTTTTATCAGGCTTTGAACTACCATTGTATTCAGCTCAAATGTTAGCGAGTCAGCTAATCGATAAATCACTTGTTGTCGGTTTCGGTGGCGTATTATTAAACCGCCATCCGCCAAAATTCCAAGTTGCTGTGATACATTTCCCTGTGCCATATTAGTAATGGCTATTAAATCACCGACTGATTTTTCGCCTTCATTTAAAGCAAATAACAATCGCAATCTCGATGGCTCTGATAATAGTTTAAATCGGCGTGCTATTTGATCCAATGCAATATTTGACCAGTGAGGGTTATGCATCGTCATCACATTACTTCTCTTTTACAAATGCGCCCATAGGACAACCCTTAACACACTTGCCACAATCAATACATTTTTCCTGGTCAATAGTAGGTGCTTTAAAACCCTGTTGCGAAATTGCCCCCACCGGACATGTCCGCACCATCGGACAAGGGTGATTCTGTGGGCATCGTGATACGTTTACTGAAATAGACATCATAATTTTCCTTCGCTTTAACATTAGCCCGTAGGCTTATATCACTATATTACCATATAGTGATATAATAAAACACAAATATGGAGTTTTTTTGAAATTATTTTGAAAAAAAATTATAGGAGCTAACAAAAATGATCAGTCCGATCCGCCCAATCAGTCCGATTACCCATCAGTCCGATCCGACCAATCCGACTGACAACCCAATCCGACCGACAACCCAAACCCAAATTAATACAACCAACTCTCATGCCTTACCGGCAAGCGGTTAAGCATATCACCGAGATAGGTATATTTCAACTCGTCGCGAAATAAAGCTATCACGCGATTCTGCGTCTCTTTTTCAGATTGTCCGATAGTTGTCATGTATCAATATCCTTTAAAACTTTTAAGTTTCTGTTTTTCGATAAGCTTGATTTGGATGGTTAGGTTTTCCGGGAACCCGTGCCTGAATACGTCCATCTTGCAACATTATGCTGATGTAATGATTTCTTAATGAATCAGTATTCCGATTCAGCAACCGAGATAATATCTTTAGTGACAACCAGTCTTCTTTACATAGTTCCAGAATGGTTGATTCCATTAATATTTTAGAAACTTTACCTTTATTTCGTACATCTGTTGCTATTTGCAGCAATTTATTTTCTTTTTCAGATGTCAAATGTTCGGAGCTTGGTGCCAAATGTTCGGAGTCTGGTGTCAAATGTTCGGAGTTAACTGGTTCGGTTGTAATTATCATATTATCCTTCCCCTCACTATTAAAAGTTCACTTACTATAGCGATACGGTTTTTACCCAATTTTTCCATATTTCCATTTTCAACATTCATTTCTTTTCTTTTCTTTTCCTCCCAGAATAACCTATACATTATACAATTCCCTATACCATTTTGCCCAGTCATTAAGCTGGGGGGTGTTGGTTTGTTCTGCTGCTGATATTACGTCAGCGGATGTAAAGGTTGAGAATTTCGGGTTATTGTCGATTAATTTTTTGTAGGTGTTAATGGTGGTATCAAGGGATGTATTACCGGGATGTTTTACCACGGAAAAATAAACTTGCTTGTAGGGTGCATTTTCACATTGCTCTGTTGCATGCGCCAGCAATTGGTTGCGCCATAACTGGTTCATGCCGCCCCGGAACGGGCATGAAGGATGGTTGGCGTGGTTGGCAAAAAACGCCTGGCTGGCATCTGTGATATCCCAATAATGATACTTGCAGGCATCATGATAGTAACAAAGATTTTTATTTTCTATAATATCTGTGAAACTTTTGCTGCAGTCATGTTTTTTTTCTCTTCTTTTGCTGTCATACCCACCGCATACGCTAAATTCATTTTCTGTCAGTTTGTGTTCTATCAGCCATAGGCATAATTTACCTTGATTGTTGTAATAGGCAATGGCAATATCAGAGTCGGTACCGGATTTGCTCTTTTTATCACCAAGTAATCCTGTTTTGCTGTAAGTATTGCTTTTACCATCGAAATTCCCGCCCCAATACTCAATGCAATAGCCATTGTCGAGATAGTCCGTTGCCAATGACGCAAAGTCTGATTTTAACTTACTGAGAACTGCATTGGCGTTAGTACTATGTAAAACCGGCAGAAACAGGTTTATATTTGCCGCCTGCGAACTTGCCATGTGGTAATAATGTTCGTGAATGTGGAAAGGGTTCCTTTTTAAATGTGCCAGCAGTGCCGGCATTGCATCCGGGTAAATAAGCGGTGAATTCCCGTCGCCACTTATCAGGTCGTCAGGTAGAATAGCATCATATTCAATTTCGCCATTGTACCCGAACTTGATAGTAACGTACCGCCATTTCCAGTTTATCAAGTGTATATACATTCTCTGTTGAAATGTATTCAATTTGTTGGGTAGTTTATAATTCTGTCCATTTACAGTAACTATTTTCATACATTCATCCTCTCACTTTATATTTCCTTTAATTTGGCAACCAGCATTCGACATTCCTCTCTCAAATCCGTCCGATCCGACCCATCCGACCGATTCTCACTCACACCTGCCGCGTACCCTTGCATTCGGGATACCCGCTGCATCCCCAAAACTGCGACCCGGCGTTTTTGCCCTGACGGGCAGTGCGCAACACCATCGCTTTGCCGCAAGTTGTGCAAGCTGGGGAAACTTTATCGGTCTGATCGGTCTGATCGGACCGATTATTCTTCCCGCGTTCCGCGATTCTCGCTGTTGCCAATATTTCGCTGTAACCGCCATCGGTGATAAATTGCCGTTCCAGACCGCTTATCTGCTGGTCCAGCAAATAATTCGCCTGGTGAATCAAACAAATTATCGTATTAGCAACTATCTCCGGTTTCTCATGCATCAGCCAGGGAGAATAAACCCCAAACCCATCAGTCCCATCCGCCTGATCCGTCCGATTCCCACCATCTGTCCGATCCGACTGATCCGACCGATTTCTCACCCGACCCAACTCCCGCACCTGCTTTGCCATTGCGTCGTCCTTGCTCCACTGTCGCAATTGTCGCTGCCGCAAATAATCTTCGTAATCCAGCAATAATTCTTCCAGGCTGGCGCGGGCTACATTCACTAACCGCAGTTCGGTTTGGCTTGATGTCGCTGCCGCGCGGCTTCCTTCGGCGATGTTCTGTCGTCCACTCCGCGCCGCCTGTACCATCTGGTCTACGGTACGCGAACGTTTGTCCACAAACCGCTCGCAAAAACTAACTGTCGCGTCGTAGATAATCGTCGTTACCTGAAACGACCGCAAATCGCGGTACCCGCCGCTCGCGCGCAGTCTTGTCCCCCGATTGGTAGTCTGATCAGTCGAATCAGTCGTATCGGACCGATTATCAAATGACCCCTTGTTCATATAACCCGAATCCTCCCGGTTAATATTACCTTAAATATATTTTCCGCACATAACCGACTTCCCCTTCACCATAACCACACAAAAATCCACCCGATCCGACCAATCCGACCGATGACCATCAATTAATTGACACCACCACCACCACCCATGTACAATTACAACACATGGGTAACAACAGCATATATCGAAAAGTTGGTAATTTTATTTCTTTAATCATTCTGGCAGGTTTTATCCTGTCGGTTATGCCATGTTTAACTAACCACGATGACACGCATGATAATACTTCTATTTGTATCTGCGTTTGTTGTGACAATATTTCTACTTATCAAAAAGTTATCATCTCGAAAATACCTGTTTTATCACTAAGTTCAAAAATAAAATTATCTCATATTGATGAGACATTCTTACATAGAGATATTATTTTTACCCTACTCCAACCTCCAAAAAATTCCTGACTACACCTGATTTGCGTCGTCAATAATCAAGACGAATGCTTTCGCACATCTATTTTATAACATAACTTCCCCTTGTGTTGATGAAATACCAGGCAACCACAAGGGATTGCCCCTACAATATCTAACCCAAATAAATTGGAAAAGGTGTTGTAGTCATTAGTTTTCAGATTTAGTTATGTAGAAAATTTAAAGACACGGTTAAATGGGAGGGGAATTGTCCCCAATTCCCGCGCCGAACCGTGATAATGATGTAAACAAGCTCAGCAGCGACAGTTTTCTTTTGCGTGGTGTTGTGATTTGCTAACCTTGTTTTATCGTTTTAACCTGTTCGTCTTTATTCTACAGACGCTGTCGCGGGAGCTGGGGACAGCTCCCCTCCCTGAATAGTATGTTGTTAAAATCCTTACTTTTTTCAGATTTGATTGCTAACTGACTTTGAATTATCGTTTTTAAACGATAATTCTGTGACTAAATATTTAAAGGTCGTAGTATATATGTATAAACTCATGAAGTTTTTTATGTGCTTGCTGATAACATTTACCATAACCTTGTATCTGCCAGCACAAGATACACCGCCGCCACTTACGCTGCAAGATGCAATAACTGCCGCACGGGCAAATCACCCGGCGTTAAAAGCGGCAGCGAATGACGTTATAGCAGCATCTGCAAATTTAACCGGAGCGAGTATCCTTCGTAACCCGGAAATTATTATTGCACCCAGTATATTGGGGAAAGCGGGATCGGATTCGCTTCTTTCAGTCGTTCAATCATTAGAACTTAATGGCGCAAGGAAAGCGCGTACAAAAATCGCCAGTGGGCAAATGGAGACAATGAAAGCCGAACTGCTTATTACAGAAAAAGATGTGGTTCTGGCTGTGCAAAAGGGTTATTGGATGCTGGCACAAGCACAAGCCCTGGTTGCGTTTGATATGGAAAATGTTATTCATGCTGAGACACTTTTAACAACAGCAAAAAAACAAGTAGAACTGGGAAACGAGCCAGAATCACATATTATCAAAGCTGAATTAGAACTTGCCCGCATACGACAACAACTGACAGGTTCTAAAAATGTTGTTCTACAAGCACAGTCTACATTAAATGCATATATGGGACGTGATTCAATTACTCAAATTAAGCTGGCTGATGCATTAACATATAACCCGGTTATATTAGATGATAAAACTATTTTACAAAAAGGGATAGCTAATCGTCCTGAGCTTCTACGCGACCAGGCATTAGTAGCAATAGCGTTGGGAGAAAAAGATGCAATCCGCGCAGAAAATCGTGCTGACTTATCCATACAGTTGCGCCAGGAATCTTGGGATGGTAATGGCGGTGTCGGCATCAGTTTATCGCTGCCAATCTTTGATTGGGGTTCGGCAAATGCTGATTTCAAACGATCTGAAGCGAATATTGTTTCGCAACGGTATCGTATGGAATCGACACGACTTACGGTGCGTCAAGAGATAGATTCTGCCATGATTGCCGCTAATAATGCCGAAACACAAATTATTATGATGCGCGACAAAATTCTAAAACCAGCAGAGAAACTGGCACAAATGACAACAATCGGTTACCAGGAAGGGGCGATGACTTACCTGGAAGTATTGGAAGCACGTCGAACCATGCGTACTATAAATGCCGAATACCTGGCTGCTCTCGGTAACTACCGTATTGCATTGGCGCAATTGGAATGGGCGACAGGCACAAATTTAATGCTTATTCCAGTAAAGGAGATTAAACCATGAAAAAACCTGTAATTAAAAAATGGCTTTTGCTATTAATTTTATTATTGCTGACAACGGTTACAACTACAATTTTCGTCATGCGAAATAAGACAAAGTCGATAGTGACAACACCGGCGACAATTGAAAAAGTCGAAGCTGCCGAAAAAAGTGCTGAAACAATTAAAATATCCGGCATTGAGACTGCACGAGTTATAAAAACTAACATTACCGCAATGTTAAATGTAACAGGTGAAGTAAATAATAATGAAGACAACACCGCTAAGGTGGGTTCTCCTGTTTCTGGTCGGCTAACACATCTTTCCGGCAAAGTTGGTATGCATGTACAAGCCGGGCAAACCCTTGCAATAGTTGCCAGTCGTGATATTTCTGATATTCAATCAACACTTATTCGTGCTCGTGCCGATGAACAGGCAGCGCGTAAACGACTAAACATGGTTAAGGAATTAGCTTCTACTGGAGCACTTACCCAGCGACCACTTGACGATGCTGAGAATGCATTAATATCAGCACAGGCAGAGGTTAAGCAGAACGAATCTTCACTTTCCCGCGCAAAGAATGCCCGTGATTTAGCAATTAACGAATTGGCACGCAAGCGACAACTCGCCAAAGCAAATGCGTATCATGGTCCACAAATAGAAGTCGCTAAAGGAAATATCGCCAAAGCCCTCGCGGAGCAAGAGTCGGCAACGTCATCTGTGAAAGTAAAACAATCTGCATACGACCGCAGCAAACGACTATTTGATGCCGGTATTGCCGCGCGTCGCGAAATGGAAGCATGTGAAGCAGAACTTGATGACGCAAAAGCGAAAGAAAGAGAGTCACGGACTCATCTGGATATTGCAAAGCAAACATTGGCGCGTGAAGAAAATATTGCAGGTCAGGATTTGTACGCCTCTGCAGAAATAAAATCAGCAGAATCAGCATTGCATCAGGCAGAACGCGAGGTGGAAAATTGTGATGCGGCATATCTGCGCGCTAAAGGACAATTAACGGTAGCTCAATCCATTCTTAACCGTGAAAAACAGGTAGCTGGAAAGTCGCTTTTTGCTAAACAGGAAATCCAAAAAGAAGAGGCCGACCTTATACGTGCAAAAGCCGAAGTTCAGTCCGCAGAAAACGCATTACGCTCGCTTCGCGCCGCCGGTGCATCTGGGAATACCGCCAGTATTTCAATAACAGCACCAATCAGCGGCGTTATAACTGAACGTCAGGCAACACCCGGACAATCCGTAAGTGCTGCCACTGATCTTTTTACCATCGTTAACACCAATAACGTATGGGTGTGGGCAAATGTCTATGAAAAAGATTTATCAAAGGTACGTATAGGACAAACTGCCGAGATAATTGTCAGCAGTTACCCGGGTAAAATATTCTATGGTGCTATTCGTCATATCGGTGATGGTATGAATATCGAATCACGCACGGCACGTATCCGGTGTGATGTCGCCAACCCGGGCGGTATATTGAAATCCGGTATGTTCGCCACGGTGAATCTGTCTACAGGAAAAAGCGGAATGGCGATACTTATCCCCAAGAAAGCTGTTATGGATGAAGCGGGCAAAAAGATTGTATTCAGCCCATGCACTGAATGTGATGAAGATAAAATTCCTGGCAAAAGTGGTTGTGGTGCATATGATAAACTGGAATTAACCCTTGGAGCTACTTATAATGACCGGGTCGAGGTTGTTAGCGGTATAGAAGCGGGTCAGGAAGTCGTAACTACCGGTCAATATCAATTAAAGACTGCTCTCGGATCCGGTCAACTTAAAGCCGGTTGCGCAGACGGTCATTAAGGAGAGATTATGGATTCACAACAACACCCACACGGTAGCCTGATTGATAAAATCATTCATACCGCGTTCAGTCAGCAATTTATTGTCATGATGCTCATTGGATTGGCACTGATATTTGGCGTCATAGCCTATCAGCAGTTGCCGCGAAATGTATATCCTGACATTACCATACCGGTCTTTACTGTAGTTACCGAAAATGAATCGATGGCGGCAGAGGAAATTGAAACGACTATTACCCGACCAATGGAAGCAGCCATGAACGGATTGCCGGGAGTTCAGCGGGTGCGTTCTACAACTACACAAGGGTTATCTTCTGTAGTTGTAGAGTTTGGTATTGAGACAGAGTTTTGGCGGGCACGTCAGTTTGTTACTGAACGTATGTCGCAGGTAACCGGGCAATTGCCGGCGGGTACCGAATCACCGACGCTTTCCAGCGCAACTACTCGACTTGCAGAAATATATGAATTTGCTTTGGAAGGAGATCTACCTCCCACAAAACTTCGCGAAATAGCAGAATGGCAAATTAGATATAGTCTGCTTAATGTACCAGGCGTCGCCGATGTGGTTAACATGGGCGGTAAGTTATTGCAATATCGAGTTACTCTTGACCAGAATGCCTTGCTTGCCTATAAAGTTACATTAACCGAAATTGAAAAAGCCATTAAAGGCGGGAATGAGAACGCATCAGGTGGTTTCATCAGTACCGGCGTTGCTGAATATACTGTACGTGGATTGGGACGTTACAATACCGTCGAAGATATTCAGATGACGGTATTGAAAGCACAAAACGGAGTGCCGATATACCTGCGTGATGTGGCAAGTGTTACAGAAAGTACCGCTATTCAGCGTGGTATAGCCAGTAAAAATGGCAAAGAAACGGTCGTTGCTCTTGTTATTAAACAACCAAATGCTGATACTGTACAAGTAATCAAGGGGATTGAACGCACAATAGCCGAATTAAAGGAATCATTGCCAAAAGGCGTTAAGATAGTGCCATATTATGATCAGACGCATCTTATCGACCAATCACTGACCAGTGTAACACACGCAATTCTGATTGGTGCTATCCTTGTCATTCTGGTACTGCTGGTCTTTCTCGGACATTTTCGCAGTACATTGATAGTTGCAGTATCGCTGCCGTTATCAGTAATGATTGCCGGTATTCTAATGCGGCAACTTGGTGTAGGTCTAAACACCATGTCACTTGGGGGGTTGGCGATTGCAGTCGGCATAATGGTGGATGCATCAATTATCATGGTTGAGAATCTTTATCATCGTTTCCATCGCAGCCGCGCAAATATTGATGACCCGGGAGTAAAACGTATTGTTGCCCATAAAGCAGCTATTGAAGTTGGACGTCCTATCGCATTTGCAACACTGATTATAATAGCTGTATTTCTTCCACTTTTTTTAATGGGTGGTATTGAAGGATTGCTATTTCGTCCGTTAGCGATTACGGTGGCGGCGGCTATGTTTATTGCATTGGCTCTGTCATTGACGCTGACCCCGGTGTTGGGAATGCGTTTTCTACACCCAAAAACAGATAGCGACTCTGAAGGTGAAGTAAAGTTTGTCAGTTGGATAAAACGCGGCTATGTACCAGTGCTGGAATGGTCTTTGCATCGTCCCTGGATAGTTATCGGAATTGTAGTAGTGCTATTGATTCCAGCAACACTATCACTATTTACCGTCGGACGAAACTTTATGCCACGACTCGATGAAGGGACATGGTTTGTATCGACAATGACCCCGGCAGAAACATCGCTGGAAGAAAATGACCGTATTACCCGACAGATTGAAGTAATATTGATGAAATGTCCGGATATCGTCGAAGTCGTACGGCGTAACGGACGTTCTGAACGAGCTATAGGTTGTGTATTACCTGTTAATGCGGGAGAAATATTTATAAACCTTAAACCCAAGGAAAAATTATCAAAACCAAGCGAGGAAATACTTGCAGATATGCGCAAGGAAATTGAGAATATACCCGGTGTCGCCGTTTCATTTACCCAGCCGTTGCAGAACAAGATTAACGAGAGTATGGAAGGAACCCCCGCACCGTTGCAGGTGAAATTATTTGGTCCAGACATTCAGGTACTTGCTGAAAAAGGTTCACAAATAAAAGAAATTATGGAGAAAATGAATGGTGTAGCGGATGTGAATATGGATCAGGTAGCGGGAATTCCACAGGTACAGATTCAATTTAACCGGCAGGAAGCGGCACGCTATGGAATTTCTGTAGAGGAGATATCCGAGGTAATTCGTTTCGGTATCGGTGGTGAAGAGGTTACCCAGGTATGGAAAGGTCAACGCAGTTATGGCGTTTTTGTACGATTTGCCGACGATGTGCGCGGTGATCTTAATGCAATTGAAAATATCATGGTTAATACTCCAACCGGATCGACTGTACCACTATCACAAATCGCCACTATCAGTATGGCAGAAGGCCCAAATGTCATCTCACGTGAAGCAATGAACCGGAGATTAAGCGTAAATGCCAGTATACAGGGACGTGACCTTGGCAGTGTAGTAGCGGAGATTAAAGAAAAATTGAAAAATGTCCAATTGCCAAGTGATTACTATGTAGTTTTTGGCGGTCAATTTCAGAACCAGCAACGCGCCATGAAATCACTTGCTCTTGCGACTGGTATCGCCTTAATCATCGTTTTCATGCTACTCTATCTCGCGCTTAAATCAGCACCACAGGCGATGATAATACTGGCGACAGTACCCAGCGCATTCATCGGCGGAGTAGCGTCACTGCTTCTTACCGGGGAAACCTTGAATGTATCATCTGCGGTCGGTTTCATCGCGCTATTTGGCATTGCGGTGCAAAACAGTCTGGTACTGCTGACACAAACCAATGACTTTGTAGCAGAAGGACATAGCAAAGAAGAAGCTGTCAGAATGGCAAGCGTTCAACGATTACGGCCCAAGTTAATGACTGCATCCTGTGCTGCATTAGGTTTGGTACCGATACTTTTAAGTAACGGTGTAGGCGCAGAAATCGAAAAACCACTGGCCATTGTTATGGTTGGCGGGTTGATCACCTCAACATTATTTACTTTATGCGTGCTACCTGCCGTCTATCTTGCCTGGGAAAATTTGAAAATTCAAGTATGTCATCATTTTTCAATAAATAAATCACGAGATAACGAAACGACATAAAAAATAAATATGTCCGACTCTGGTTTTACAATCAGGGTCGGACAAGTCTAACATCGGGAGGCCTGTTATTACAAACACCCGCTAATCAAAAATATCGTGTAACTTCTCATTATGCCATCCGCGTCGGGACGTTCTAAGGTGTGTGCTGTTTTTGTTACAACATTCTTGTACCCAAGTGTCAGCAATTGCTCTGTGAACCATTCGCGATCAAAGCCGAAATGGTAGATGCCAGTGTTGTCGGTATGAAAAGTGCCAGGTTCGGTGTCAAGGTCGGCGAGAACAAGGTAACCGCCGGGATTGAGCATGGCGGTAAAGGTTTTCAGCAGAGATGATACATCTTCTACATGGTGCAACGCCATCGAACTGACGATTACATCTGCTTTTATATCTGGAGTTGATTGCGTTATATCCAGACATAGAACTTCAATATTATTTATATCTGCCGCTTTAATTTTAGTATTAAGCACATCGACCATTCCCCGCGAGGTATCGATACCGGTAATTTGTGAGAAAGATGATTGCAGTGCCAAAGAGATTAATCCGGTTCCACAGCCGAAATCTATTGCTGTCATGTCAGGTTTGACCGGTATTGCCAAAAGCATAGCTGATGCAATATTTTGTGCCATGGCAACTCGCATAGGATTATCATCCCAGGTCGCCGCTTCAATATCAAAACGAGATTTCATGTTTTTACTCTACTTTATACCTTTCGGGTACATAACAAATGCTGGATTCCATGTAGATTTGGCAGAATAAGGGGGCTGGCTTGCATCCAGAAAGTTAAGCCTAATTATAAAAACAAGTAGAATCTGGATGCGTGCCTGAACCCGGCATTTCACCGTGGGTACAGGCACGAATACTGTGTTTGCATGTAATTGAAAGTAAGTCGATAATCACAGTATTCAAGCCAGTCCCCTTACTCTACCTGTTCAAAATGGTGACAACATCATGCTATTTAACTCATTAATCATAGTACTTTCGTTTGTGTTTAGGAAATACTGGGCAACCACAAGGGATTGCCCCTACGATATTTATAAAAAAAGTGAAAGTCATACCTTAATTCGTAATTCGTAATTCACAATTCGTAATTTTCTTTCTTCACTCTTCACTCTTCACTTCCCTCCGCATTCCATGCCTAAAAAACCGCAAATCAGTCTGGTTATTTCATCTACTTCTAAAAGAAAGGCGTCGTGGCCGGCACCGGATTGCAACTCTACAAAGCTTACATCCTTATCGTTTACCCGCAATGCCCGCACAATCTCGCGGGACTGCGAGGTGGGGAAGAGCCAGTCGCTGCTTACAGAAATTACTAAGAACTTGGCTTTTGCGCGGTTCAATGCTTTTGCCAGCGTACCGTATACCGCACCTAAATCATAATAATCCATTGCCTTGGTTATATATAAATATGAATTCGCATCGAATCTTTTTACGAAACTGTCACCCTGGTAATGCAGGTATGTTTCCACTGAGAACTCTGGTTTAAAGTTCCAGTTATAAACTTCACTTGAGCGTAATTTGCGCGAGAATTTGCTGTGCATTGATTCCTCGGAAAGGTAGGTTATATGCGCAACCATGCGCGCCACCGACAACCCGTTTGCCGGTACTTCACCGCCGTAATAGTTGCCTTCTTTCCAATTGGGATCGCTCATGATTGCTGCGCGTCCCACCGCGTCAAATGCGATGTTTTGCGCATTTAACCGATGGGTAGTGGCTATTGGTATGCAATGTTCTACAAAATCAGGATAGGCGACACCCCATTGCAATGCCTGCATACCACCCATTGACCCGCCGACAACGGCATACCATTTATTGATATTGAAAAATTCCATCAGCAACATCTGGGCATTCACCATATCACCGATGGTAATCATCGGGAAATCCAACCCGTAATGTTTGCCGGTGGCAGGATTAATGCTTCCTGGCCCAGTACTACCCTGGCATCCGCCGATGATATTTGAACACACCACAAAATATCGGTCGGTATCAAACGCCTTGCCCGGACCAATCATAGTATCCCACCAGCCGGGTTTGGCATTTTCTTTCAAAATATCGCCTTCTATAACATCACTGGCATAATATCCAGCGGCATGGGAATCACCGGACAAGGCGTGTTCAACTAATATCGCATTATTACCTGCTTCATTTAACTTGCCGTAGGTTTCGTAAGCCAACGTAATCGGCCCAAGTTTCTCGGTGCTTTCCAGAGATAAAAAATCGCTATAATGATAATATTTTCTCTCAACAATACCTATGTTATCATCAGGTATTCTATTAATTTCTGTCATATTTCCGCCTCTTCGGGGTGGTGTTAATCATGTTCTTTTCAAATGGTTTCCCAACGTTTTCAGCAACTTTTTCCAGAATAACCCGTGCCAATTTCGCGGGATTATGCCTTGCCAGGTGCGCTTCAGCGAGAAAATCACCCATTACCGGCTTGCTTCCTAATTTTATACAATTATCAATGTCTGCGGTAACAAAATTCTGATTATTTGCGCGGTATAATTCCAATACATCTTCCGGTGGTTTTTGGACATTAACCACAATATAATCGAATGGATTGGGTATATCAAGTTGTTTTAACACCGCCAGCAAATGTGCGGATGCGCTAAAGTCATCACTTTCACCGGGTTGTGTCATAACATTGCATATAAAAAATTTCATCGCCTTTGATTTCGCTATCTCTTCTGATATTCCTGGCACTAAAAAGTTCGGTATAATGCTGGTGTATACACTGCCAGGACCAACTATAATAATATCTGCAGCGCGAATTGCTTCAATAGATTCCGGCAAAGCATGAACATCCTCGGTAATGATGGTTAGCTTATCAATTGCTGACGGGTGTGCTGTTATTGCAGTTTCTCCCTCAGCAATTGAACCGTCAGTCATGGTAGCCTGTAGCACAAATCCCTTATTTGTCGCTGGCAACACGTGTCCGCGAATTGCCAGTACTTGCGATGCGTCTTTAATCCCGCTATAAAAATTGTCATTAATTTGTCCCAAACCGGCAATTATTAAATTACCCAGGCTGTGTCCATACAATTCGCCGCAATCATCACTGAAACGGTGGCTGAATATCTTTTCCATCACCGATTCTTCCTGCGCCAGTGCCACCATACAGTTGCGAATATCACCCGGGGGTGGAATATTTAAACATGAACGCAGTCGTCCACTGCTGCCACCATCATCTGATACGGTAACAATTGCGCAAATATCTAATGGATATTCTTTCAATCCGCGTAAGACAGTAGACAGTCCAGTGCCACCGCCAAGACCTACAACT
>JBIJDE010000608.1:0-2924 GCA_044344305.1 Armatimonadota bacterium | reverse complement strand
CGCATAGGTGGATATTCACCCCAATCGGGCTGTGGTTCTCTGATTATCATCGGTATATGAGCAGAACCTTCCAAGCCAACAGATTTCGCGCTTAACCAATGATCGCCAAGCATATCACCATGATCAGCAGTAAATATAATCAGAGTGTTTTTTAACAAATCCAATTCACGCATTCGAGCAAATAATAATCCCAGGTTATAATCTATTTGCGTTATACAAGCATAATATGCACGTCTAATGTTAGTTATTTGTTCTTTACTATATCGCCATGCCAAACTTGATCCTGAAGTTGCACTTAACAAACCGGCAGGAACATCAGCAAACTTCTCCGACCAATCTCCACGAATCGGTTCAGGCATACTTGCATTTTGATAAATTTGCCAATAATTCATTACAGGATCAAAAGGAGAATGAGGCTTTGCAAAACTTGTCCAAAGGAAAAATGGACGCGTTGTATCTCTTGTTTCCAGGAAATCTATTGAGCAATCAACAGTCCAATGGGTTAGACTATTCGATTCATCAATAGTATTTATGCAAATAGCCATCTCATTTTGACCAACACCATGATCCATTGGAATCCCTTTTTCTGGATGTTTAGCCATATACCGATAATAATCATCAAGTATTTCCATCTGTTCAAATCCATAATGTTTACGATTTGGCCAAAAATGCATTTTACCTTGCGCTCGCGTTTGGTAACCTGCTTTTGTTAATAAACCCGGCAAACTATATTCGCTATCAATTACCTCAATTCCACCCTTATTCCCTGTGTAATTCATTGTATGCCCATGTTTTCCAGTCATAATTGTTGCTCGTGCTGGCATACATATCGGACAATCTGTATATGCATTAGTGTATAAAATCCCGCTATCCATAAGCCAATTCAGATGAGGTGTATAAATATACTGGTTTCCGGCCGCTTGAATTGTATCAAATCGCTGCTGATCAGTTGTAATTAAAAGGATATTCAATTGGCCTGACATTTTAACCTCCCAGAAAAGGATTTACATATTAAACAAAGAAATGAATATTAGAATGATTCTGAGATTTAATTTTTCGCCAAAATTCAAGAAAATCCTTGCATTAATTATTTTATTAATGGTTGTTATTTCTTATCTTGCAGCATCAGCAATTTATAATTTTGGAATGAAACAAAATTATACAGGTAAAGCCGATGCAATTATTGTTGCAGGATGCCATGTTGATAATATCAACAATAACTACGTTCCAAGTTTATCATTTCGTATGCGTTTGTGGCATGCCAAAGAACTTTTTGATAAAAAATGTTCTAACGTAATAATAATCTCTGGTGGAATAGACACTGGAGCAACAATATCCGAAGCAATAGTTGGAAAAAATTATTTAATTGCAACTGGTGTGCCGGAAAATGTTATAATTTGCGAGGATGAATCTACCAGTACATATACGAATGCAAAAAACTGTGCTGAAATATCCTTTTCAAAAGGTATAAAAAAAATAATTCTTGTAACAGAAAGGTATCATATATTTCGAGCAAAAGAAAACTTTGAAAATGTAGGATTTATTGTAAGAGCATCAGCAGCACCGAATAATTTTGTCGATGAAAATTATATAAACAAAACATTCCTTTCATTTTTAGAAGTAATTAAAATTACTCGGGACATATTATGTGGTCGTTTTAAATGATTATTCAGAACAATCGTCAATTAGCGGAGTTTTGCGAAAGTATTTCTTCGGCAGAAGCACTTTTTATCGATACAGAGTTTATCGGCGAAGGTAGATATTATGCATCATTAGGTGCTATTCAAGTATCTCTAAACAGTGAAATGGCTGTATTAATTGACCCATTAACAGTTACTGACTTCAAGCCATTATCTGATTTATTAACCAATGACGAATCGGTAAAAGTATTTCATGCTGCAAGCCAAGATTTAGTGATATTAAACCGTTTGTTTGGCAAACCGGTATCAAATGTATTCGATACCCAGGTTGCTTATGCCATGATATCTGATGAAGAACAGATATCATTTGCCAATTTGGTTGATCGTACAACTGGAATAAAACTCGCAAAATCACATGGTTATAGCGACTGGTTGCGTAGACCATTGTCAAAAGGACAGATTGAATATGCTTTGGATGATGTGAAATATCTCGCGCTTGCATATGATGTTATTACTAATGATTTAAGAAAAAAAGACCGTTTAATTTGGTCTGAAGAAGAATTTGCTGAATTATCATTACCTCAAAAGTTTGTTGAATTAGACCCAATGGAAGTTTATGTTAAATTTAAAAATTCGGACAGAATGCCTATAACTATATTAAGTGCGATTCGCGAATTAGCTGCCTATCGCGAAACAGTTGCGCGTCAATTAAATATACCCGTTAGCAGAATTGCACGGGATGAAGTAATACAAGAAATTGCGCGACGACCGAATATGTCTTTAAGAGAAATGCGTGAAATACGAGGCATCTCTCAACAAACAGTTAATGACCATGGTGAAGAGTTATTAAAAGCCGCGCAATCAGGTGTTAATAACCCGGTATCACGAGTTAAGCGTAATGCTTATTTACCGACATCATTAGAACCTACAGTAGATTTCCTGGTTCTTTGTTTACGTTCGATAGCTTCTGAGTTATCTATAGCGTCTGGACTTTGTGCTACAAGATCAGATTTAGCGATGTTAGTGCAGTATGGATCAGAAGCTGATATCCCACTAATGCGAGGATGGCGCAAAAAAGCAATAGGCAATACCCTACTAGCAACTCTTCAAGGCAAAGCAACAGTGAAAATAATAAGTGATTCTAAAAAAGTGCATATCGACTGGCACTAATAAACGCTTAAATACTATAAAAAAATGCCCGTCAACATATCGTCAACGGGCATTTAATGTGACTCTATTTAAATAGAATCTGATAGAATATTGTCTTATCTTTTCCTGTATCAA
>JBIJDE010000606.1:0-2931 GCA_044344305.1 Armatimonadota bacterium | reverse complement strand
CTCAACAGCACGTACCAGTAGCGGCGAATTCGAGTTATGGACATTTCCAATTATCATTTCTGGTGAAGGTGAAGCAGATATTGAATCAGTTGATTTAATTATGGATGGAAAATCAATTTATAAACGCAATGAGAAATTAAAATCTCTTACTCTTTTATTACCAGCTAATATAAATAAAAAGAAATATGAATTATCAATTAATGGACGCGAAGCTGTGAAATTTGATATAGGATTGCAGAAGGTAACATTAGGTGATCCAAAAGATTTGCCTATTGAGGTAAATCTTGTTGTTCCTGGTGAAGGAAAGAAAATTTCCATTAAAAATCTAATGATTCCTGAAACATTTGCATATCAGAAAGAATATGATGATGCTATAAAAGATATGAAGTTAAAAACTTATCCACCAGTATTCAATTACAACATTAAAAATACAACATTAAAATCACACATCAACATCGATACACCATTATCACCTGTTTCAACTCATTTAGTGGCAATGTCAGCGGGAATGAGTGGTGGTTTATTAACTGCCGCAAACCATATTACACGCTTCAAAGGTAGCCTTACAGAATATGCAGACCATATCGCAAACATTGGGATAGACAATCTTTTTGAAACTACAAGTGAGGATACTTTCAACAAGAATAATCCTGATTATGATGAGTTATCAAAGTTGTTGGCAGAGCGAAATGTGCGTTTAGGTGCAATGGCTACAGGATATGCTGGTTGGGGTGCGATGGGTCATCCAAATATGGCTTTTCACAGTTATACCTTGCCAGAATGGCATGCACCATTATACCGTGAATACCAACTAATTACTCAACGATTCAACAGATATCCTAATTTCACAGGTGTATTTACCGGTGCTGATAATGCTGGATATGCACAATATTGGGATTGGGCTCCCCCTATTCCAAACCGACCATGGGGACGTAGTTTTGAGGCATTTCAACAAGATAAGAAGCTGAAAACGCCAGTAGGTCCCGCAATATCTGTGAAGAAAGATTATGAAATAAAAGGAACACAAAAAGATTTTATTAGTTATATTGATAAATACGATGAATCATTTAAACAATATAGCTATTTTAACAATGCGGTAAGAACCATTAATAATAACTTAATATTTACAACTGGTTCATTCGGATCTTCACCTGGAGTCGGTGGCAGAGGCGGTTGGCCATGGGCATCTATCCCAGGCAATGCGATGAATGATAAAGTAAGTATCCAGACTGCTTACGATTGGAATGAGCAATCATCTTCCAAACCGATGCAAAATGTAGGACTTATAGACAGATTGCATAGTTATAATCCTGATAAAACGACATGGACCATTGTAGATGATTTTGGACTATTCTTTGGTCGAGAAACACTTCACCGTGCTTATGCATTAGCATTGAGTCGTGGATTGCAAGGAATTGGCGGTAATTTTCTGTCGCATACAACTGATGTTGAGAATAAAGAAAGTTTAAAAGAACCGGCAGTCCGTGTAGAGAAAGTCAATAACTATAAAGAAATTTTTGCATGGACACATAAATATGGTGGTCCATATTCTATGATGAAACCGATGTCAAAAATTGGTATCCTTTATGTTCATGATCAAGCAATAAGCCGTGAAATTGTCGGTGGTGCAGAACCGGGTGATAAACTATATCAAGGATCCCATGAAGGTAAAACCAATGAAGCGTTATTCTTATGCCACGTAGCAGGCTGGCCAGCACGCATAATAACACCTGAAGAAATAAAACGCGAACAACCTTCTGATATTAAAGTAATTTTATTAACCGGGCTTAACAGATTTGATAATACATGGATATGGTATAGTGGCTTAGAGAAAGCACTTGCTACCTTTAAGGCTAAAGGTGGAATTATAATTACTGATGATGAATCAATATCACCTGTTGAATCCATAAATACCGGCATGAAAATTGCTGCCTATATAACTCAATCTGAGACTGACCTAACGCCAGAATTATTTAAAAGAAATGAAGAAAATATCATCAAATTGCAAAAATCTTTAGAATTATTGGATAAGCCAATTGCTTACTCGAATGAAAAAACTATTTGGAATGTACCATCAAAAGCTGGTAATTGCATTTATGTTACTATAGTTAATCAAGGATTTGTAGAAGGTAAAAATGCAAGCATGGTTGTTAAACCACAGATAGGAAATATAATTTGGAATACTGATCGGCCAATTTACAACGTTAGAAGTCAAAAATTAATATCTAAAGTTGATGCAGAAAAATGCGATTTAACCACGGAAGGATTTCAATTATTTGCCTTGCCAACTGAAGAAATTAAAGTATTGAAAGCCGTTATAAAGAAAAATCCATATAATTACAATCTTACTGTGAAAATAAATGATGGTAAAATGACTGGAATCCCACTTGAAATAGCAATTGATAAAGGCCTGGAAAAAGTTACTATCTATAGTGCCAGCGGATTAAATATTGAATTGCCTATAAATGAAGATAATTCCACTGGTGATTATTCAGTTTCTGTTAAGGAATTACTTTCAGGAAATACTGATAATATAAAAATCAAACATATTCAACAAAAATCGTTGCCTGCAAGTAATGATGAAATTATTGTTGCCAGTCAAGAGAAACCTATCAAGACATTTGAATTAAATAAGAGACCATTAATGTTTGCACTGACAGCAGAACAACTGAAAAATGTGGTATTAATGTCAGAAGTGAAAAGGTTAACTGATTTCTACATGCTTAATGGTCGAACTATTGATATTCAAGAAATTGCACCGAACAAAGCAATACTGTCGCTGCAACCTACTTCGGCTGTACAAAAATATCCACAATGGTATACTCCAAATACTGATATAGTTCTTATTGGAACACCTGCAAATAATATACTTATTTATGATCAGGTTCGTGGATACCTGCTGCCAGCAAAAGAAATTAAAGCAAAATCAGC
>JBIJDE010000605.1:0-2932 GCA_044344305.1 Armatimonadota bacterium | reverse complement strand
TATCGATCTAATAAATATTTTATAAACCATTTATTACCTTTTACCTAATTGCTTAAGCATATCATATGATATTGTCCCACGCGCACCATAATAATCTCCATATGTAAATCTGACGTATTGCTTTGAATCTATTTGATAAACAGATAAAGATTCTTTATCCATATAATATGCATTATCATTCAAATAGTTTGCTGCTTTTTTATAATTTTCTTCGTTAAGTTGAAAAACAAAATCACTTATCGGATAAAAATCTGAATCATTTAAATTATTAGGTTTATTGACGTTTGATATTTGAACATTAGGATTATACCAATCTGAACGAAAATACGATTCTCCTGCAAGTTCTGAAAATATTGCTACATTAATTCCAATTAATGCATCTTTAATAGCAATTTTGAAAGTATCTTTAAGAGGAGCAAAAACATTCAAAGAAGGTAATATTTGCCCTAAAAAAACGTTTCCTAAACCTCCAAGCGCCATAATGCGTAATCTTTCATTCCATGTTAATCGCCTATTAATAGACATTGAAGTTTGTGTATACGCAGACAGTGCGCCAGTTCCTGCAAAGATACCGAAAGCTGCAATGCCACCTACTCCAGTGACAGCAACGGTAACTACACCAGCAGTAGTTATTACACCACCAACAAAACCGCTACCAAATCCTCGTGCAAATGCTCTTCCTTTCTGACCTTCAGGAGCGTTAATTGCACTCATAGAACCAGTAACCAAGCCACTTACAACACCACCACCAACTATTGTTAAAGCTGCAACAAGAGCAGGATTCTTTCCACTCCAATCCACACTCCCAACCGGCATATTCCCGCAATATCCGTATAAATTCAACCCGCCTTCATATCCTATCGGGTCTTCGGTCAGCCATCTGCCATTTGCTGGGTCGTAATAGCGGTGCCAGCAGTAATACATGCCGATTTCTGAATCATAGTAGTAGCCGGATTTGGCGTTGTAGCTATAGGTTTCCTGCGTGCCTGCCAACTTATTGCCGAAGGCGTCGCAGGCGTATGTATTTTTCAAAGTTCCGTCAGCGTTAAACCGCTGCGCCACAGTTCCCTGCTGGTCATAAGCATACCATGTGACGGCGTAATTTGCAACATTGTTATTGTTGGCATTTACCACCGTTAATTCATCAGCGGTTATACCCCCGCTAACCTTCTCTACCCGTCCGGCCAGCCCGTCCGCACCCCACAGGTTAACAGCGGTGACATAATACTTAACAGTATTGTCATATTTCACCTCGCACAACAACTGATCGCCGTCATACAGGAAATAGGTGCGGGTGTTGCCGGTTGAACTGCCCTGTTTCCAGGCGCGTTTGCCATCCATATAGTAACCGCATGACATTATTTCGGTTGTTGTCCCATCTACCTTAATTAACCGGTCATCCAGGTCATAAGTCATAGTTTTACCGGCATATTTTGTCGGGTTGCCGGTAACAGTGTTAAAATCAAAGTTATTTGCATCAGCAGTTATTCTGTTATCTTCATTAAACTGCCGGTCATTATGCTGTGTCAAAGTGTTGCTGCCAGTTCCGCTGTCAACAATATTTTTCAAATTAACCCCATACCCACCAGTAACATCATCATATTTATATTCTCTTTTACCCCAGAAAACTTCAGCACCATCAGCAGGTAAATGATGTTTTTCCAGTTTTAACTGCCCGCGTTCATCGTATTCAAAAGAGATATTGCGTTCAGTAGCATCTGTTAAACCGTCAACTTTGGCGTTATACCCCGTCAACCTGCCGCGGCCATCGTAATTAAAACCGCTGAAGATAGATTTGACTTTATTTGTTATAGTCGGATCATCCGCAGGCGATGATGAACCCGATAGCGCAACATTTTTAATATCAGTAAGTTTATACACTTGATCATAATCGAAGTAAGTATGCAAAATATTATTAGCCGTTGATGTGCCGCGGAAATAGCCTTTCAATACACCATCTTTATTAAAAGCATACTGCATTCTGCCATATGCCGAACTTACTGTTTTCAACATGCCGGAGCCGTCAAGGTCGGCAGTTATTGTCTCGTTATTCGGCAGGGTTATCTGATTCCGGAAACCAAGGGTATCATAATTATAACCAAGATTGGCAATACCGGTTGTTACTGATGTTATATCAGTTGCCGTTGTCAGGTCAAAAGCAGTTTTTTTGTTAATGATATTGCCGAGCCACTAATTCTTTAAACCGCCGGCATCTGCCAGCGGTTTTTTTGTTTTGGTGTGGTAATGCTTGATAAAAATAATAAAATGAAAGTATAATCAACTACTATAAATAATTGATAAAAGTATATAAAAAGGAACTCAAATAAGAATCTCATTACCATTAACGACTATACGTGAATAGTGTAAATCCATATTGCTTGACTATGATTTACTAACCTTGTCTTGTCGTTTTTACCATTTCGTCTTTATGCTACAGACACTATCGCGGGATTCGACCTCTGACACTACAGTATGCTTTTGTAGGTAGAGTGCCGAATCAAATATACAAGACGCAAAATCTTGCATCTCTACGACGACCACATTCTTTCATTTTAATGTAGTTTCTGGTGGGTGACTGAATATTAATAACCTATTTTGTTAGATGTTTATGTTGCAGGTTTGTGGTAGGCGAAAACCACCCCGACCTTCGGCCACCCCTCCTTGGCAAGGCTGTGCTTTATACACATCTTGTAAATTAACATCAAAATTTATAAATGGTGCATATTTTCACATCTATAATTCAGAAATATCCGGTAAAGGTAGGGGAGTTGTCCCCAACTCCCGCGAAAGTGTCTGTAGAATAAATACGAAACGGTTAAAACGACAAAATAAGGTTGGCAAATCACAACACCACGCAAAAAAACTGTCGCTGTTACGCTGAACTACATCATTATCACGGTTCGGCGCGGGAATTGGGGACAATTCCCCTACC
>JBIJDE010000604.1:0-2936 GCA_044344305.1 Armatimonadota bacterium | reverse complement strand
AAACTCCAGGGTTGACGAGGTGGGTTGTATTTGGGTGAAGGCACTCGCTTTTCGCTGATTTGAGTATGCTAAGGGTTGTCAATTTCAATTATTTATATGACCTTACTTACAAATATTCGGTATAAAATGAAGAACTGGTGATATAAGGGGACTGCCTTGTATCCTGAAAATTTAACCTAATGATAAAAATTAGTAGAACCAGGATACGTGGCTGTACCCGATAGTTGAGCTTTTTTACGACGGGTACAGGCACGAATACTGTGATTGTATGTAATTGTTAGTGAGTCAGTAATTGCAGTATTCAAGCCAGTCCCCTTTGTTGGTACTTATATCAATGTCATCTTATTAATATTTGATAACTTTTACTCAACAATGGTAATATATATAAAGTTTAATTATTATGGCTCTGGGTGAATATAGATTGAAGTTATTTAATAATATTGAAGACCTTGGAACTAAAAGCGTACGCCGCAATCCGTTGATTGCCGATTTGCTGCACCGCATTTCATTTATTGAAAAGGCTGGAACTGGCATCAGACGTATGCGCGATGGTGCTCGCGACCAGGGTTATCCCGAACCAAGCTTTTCCGCAGACGGTTTCTTTACCGCTGTATTTCATCCTGTTATATCTGAAATAAGCCATGATGCGGCCCATGATACAGACTATGAATCATTAAGTATCGTTGAATACCGTTTATTGAAAGAATGCAATGGTAATCCAAAGAATTCATCCACTTTATTGCATGCCATGGGGTACACCATTCGTAGCGGTAATTTCAAAGAATCTTTACGCCGTTTGTTAGTATTAAATTATATAGAGATGACTATTCCAGATAAACCAAGAAGTAAAAAACAAATGTATCGCATTACAACTATTGGGAAAAATGTATTAGAAATAAATGAGGAAAATTAAATACATGTACCGCACATGTAAGTTAATACCAGATGACCACGTATAACCAGGAGAAAAAAATGTACCGCTCAATGTTAATAATCACTCTGATTTTTGCGCTGACATTTGCGTCTGTCAGCGTTTCTGCGCGAAAGGCTCCGGCTTTTTTGCTTAATTCGCGTGACACCGTTGTGGTATTGGGCGACAGCATTACCGCGGATGGTCGGTATACTCAACTGGTGCAGGACTTTGTTGATGCCAAATATCCTGAACGCCAGATTCGCTTTGTTTCTGCCGGGGCATCCGGCGATACTGTGCGGGGTTCATTAAACCGGCTGGAAAAACAGGTTTATGCCTGGAAACCTGATTGGGTGCTTATCAACCTGGGCGTGAATGACCTGGGACGATTTTCGGTAGAGGAATATCTGACGAATTACGAAGCGATGATTAACCGCATTTACCGCGACACCAAGGCGAAAATCGGCATTATGTCTTTCATCTATTTTGACCGGGAGAATAAAGATACCGTGAAAGAAGAGGCATACATTGCCGGGATACAGGCATTGGCAAAGAAATATGATTGTCTGTATATTCCCTGTTATGAGACGTTCAAGGCTGTCCGCCCGACTTTGCCGACCGGTGTCCGGTATGCTGGCGATGCAGTGCATCCAAACCAATTTGGCTACTGGATGTTTGCGCAAAGCATTTTAAAAGCGTTAAATTATCCATTCGATGGCAAACCGATATCATTGGATATACCCGTAACGCGGTTGTCAGCAGCAGATTATCCTGATCAGGCAAGTTTAATCGGAAAGAAATTCACGGTTGCATTGCCTAATCCATTGAAGGTAACCATCACAAAATTTCAGCCAAATACTACCACGGTGCCGCGTGCCGCTAAAGCCGTTAATATCGACGGCAAGTTGAACGAATGGAACTTGAACAACCCGATATTAATCGACAAGCACGAACAGCAATGCGGCGGCGTGATAAAATGGGGACAAGACCATCACACGGCAAAGGCTTATACCAGCTACGATGACAATGCGTGGTATTTCGCCATTGCGGTGGATACTCCGGTGGTGGTTAATACGGCAACCTCGACCAGTATAATTCGCGATAGTATCGAGTTGCATGTGGATTTGCGCAGTCCTGAGGAAAAAGCAAAATATGGTAATAAAGCACCAAATTTCCTGGCAAATCAATACCCGCACGTAGTTCAATACTTGCTTGCACCGGCAACCGCGCAATCGCCAACAACCTGGGTTGGTAAAGGCTCCGGCGATGCAGATATGCTGACTGGGGTAAAAGCCGCCTCATCACTAACCAATACCGGTTATATCATCGAGATGTCAGTACCTGCCGCGCTATTTCCCAGTGGTGTAATTACTCCCGATGCTGTATATGGACTGGATATTACCGTAGACGATGTTGACCGCTTCGAAGACTGGTCGGAATTAACCCAAATACGCTGGAGCGGATCCCAACTAAGCTTTTTCAGTACATTGGAATACGGGATGATGACGATAGGGAAATGACGGAAGAGAGAAGGGTGAGGAGAGAAGAGAGAAAAAACGTGGCGTCACCGGGACGGTGACTCCACATTTGTTCTCTTCTTTTATTCTTTTTTCTTCGGTAAATTCTTCATTACCAATTGCCCTATCATTTCGGCGCCTTTTTCGTTTGGATGTACGCCGTCTGGGAAGAGTGCTTCCTGGCCGGTGAAGGTTTCGGCGGATTCTACTACTGCTGCGCCTGCTTGTTTTGCGCCTTGCGCAAGTAAAGGCCGTACCTGTACCAGCAATTCTTCGGTGATGCCAAACGCTGGTTTGAATACTGGTACCGGCATTACCACGATAACTTCTGGTTTTGACGGTAAATCTTTGAATATCTTCACCATTGTCGCCATATCACCGGCAATCTCGGTTGAATGTGCCCAGTTTTGCGGCTTGCTGTCATTTGTTCCCAACATGATAATCACAACATTCGGGTTGTAACGTTTTGCCAGGAAAAATGCATTTTGACGCCGATAAGGATTATCGCC
>JBIJDE010000603.1:0-2938 GCA_044344305.1 Armatimonadota bacterium | reverse complement strand
ACCGTTGCGAATTACCGAGTAACCGCTATTTAAATGCGAACCATCTGCACAAATTGTAATATTCAAATCGCGGTAACGTGATTTATATTCTTCCGGGGCGTTATCATATTGCATTTTAACGCCCATATATGCCTCAAAGTTCTGGTCGCCATCAAGACGATTCTTTGTCCAGACGGTAGGCGTTCCTTTGCCGAAACCACCGAACCAGTTCCATTTTGGCTGGCAAGAATAGCGAGCCATCACCAGCCAGATTCCACTTTCTGTAACCCAACCACTTGGTGCAGTATCAAAAGTATCCATTGTACGGTCAGATTGTACCGCGATCTGTGCGGCGGGTAGTTCTTTTAATGTCACTTTAAATCCGAACTTTTCTGCTTGCATAGGAGCAATATCTTTCCATGCAAATACAACTTCTTCTTCTTTGACATCTTGTTCTTTACTGGTGTCTTCTTTATCTAATTTCTGTGCTAACAAAATGAAATAGCTGCCTTGTCTATACAGCACTAATTGAGATAAATCGCCATAGGTGAATTTGCCATCGCATACTTTTTCGCCTTTCTTAGTTAAAGTTGCGGTACCACCACCTTCAGACTTTGCCAGATCAATTGCATATCCGTTTTTTGTATCCTGACCTGGAGACAAATAGATTGTCTGTCCGTCAACGGATGTTGCTGATATAGGAATTTTTACTTTGAAATCGTGGTAAATTGATCCTTTATACCAATACAACCCCGGCACATCTGTAGGCAACGGGGCGGCGGCACCTGCGCCGGCATGGCTGAATCCTTGCGGAGTTACCAGCACTTTCGGAATATCTACCGGATACCAGTCAGCTTCTGGGCTTGACCAGGTTGCCAGCCATCTATCTTTTTCAAACCCAGCATGAATATCAACGGTATTGTATGGGGGCGGAGGTAATTTGCTGATTGAGAATGACTTTACTTCAACGCCGGTCGTCATTGACATTATTCCGCATCTTCCTGCGGTATGCTCTTTACTGTAATATTCGATAGTTCGTATGCCATTAACATATAACGCGATATAGGCTCCGTTAACATCAACTTTTAATGATTGCCATTCCCCGGGGGTGATACCTGTCGCGGATATAGCAACATCACCGGTATTTTTACCTTTTTCAAGCAGGCTGAGTTTTTGATTTTTTGCGGTGAGGGTCCAGGCATATCCGGTCATGGCATCCGCATTTGTAATATTGAATAAAATGGTGGTTGATGCTGATTGACTGTTTGATATTTTGGCTAAAATATTTTGTTCGTAATCTGTAGATTTTTCTGGACCGGTTAATAATTTACCCATTCCAGATAATTTGGCAGTGCCATTTGCAATGGTCCATTTCCCGGTTGTATCAATTTTATAAGGTGAGTCAGTGAGCGCATCCGGTACTTCGATCCATTCGCCAACTTTCACGTCGTCAAAAAATACGACGCTGCTTTTTCGCATGGCATCTGCTGCGTCATTTACTATCTTACCAGTAGTTTCATCTTTGACCTTGTACATATCAGCGGTTACATCATCAATTGCGATACGACGTGGACTTTCTGAACCGTTTGCAAATAATCCAATGCCGCCTTCTGCTGGTGCTGTATTCAAGGCTTCCAGCACTATCTGATTATCAATTAAAGCCTGTACTTTTTTTAAGCCTAAATTAATACGAATTTTATACCATTGATTAGGATCAAACCCGCGTGTTCCGCTGGCAATGACTTTTTCTGTCCCATCAGTCACAGCTACCAGTTCGCATTTGCCAGAGAAGCTGACACCAGAGATTTTGTTGTCATTAGAATAATTGCGTTGTTTCCAGCGGAATAGTAAATAGTTTTTATTATCCTGAAAACCAGCGATAAGTCCAACCATGCTGTCAAACTCAGGTCTTACAGCTGTTTCGACATAGTAACTGTCCCAGGTTGGGTAGGCTAAATTATCGCGTACTATCGCCCATGATGGACCGACACCTCGATATACAAACCAGAAAGCATTAGTGGTGGTGTCAACAACGGGATACAGGCTTAACATCCACGGGTTTGCCATCGCCATATTAGTTTTTGGATCAGTAGGGGAGGAACCTGGGTTTTCTTTTTTATAAAAACCAACTTTCCATTGGTCGTCTTCTATCCATGCACCGCTGGTAGTGGTGCGGTTGAGTATGTCCGGCCGCATGAAATCATCGCCAAAAACAGGTGCAGCGATATCGTAATAACGTGCTGATAAAAATGTAATTCCCGATGGGATAGCACCGATTGCCACGCTACCCTGGGGTTTGTCTGGCATTGGTGCGTAAAATGATGTTCGGTGATTAATAAGTAATGCCACGGTGCCGGGACGACGTTTTACACTGATGTCATTATCACCAAATTTAAATGTAATGGGGGATTTTCCGACTGTAACCCCAGATTTCAGTAATTCAGCCGTGTCGGATGATATTCGCAAAGTATAACCGGTTTCTACCGTCATAGTAATAGGGTTTTTAGGCAATGCTGTCACACTTATTTTGCAGGAAATATCATAACTATCTGCAATTTCTTCTGGCAGATCAGCTATTTCTATTGCCCACGCGCTAAATGAAAATAATAGAACTAAAAGCGTTGTTATTATACGCATCGGTTTCCCCTTTACCATGAAAATCACGCATGATACCACAATTTGGCATCATGCGTGTGATACAATTTGCTATTACTTTTTATCTGTTACAACTGCATTAGGTGTAACTTTATATATCCCAGCAGGTTTGAATTCTTTATCTGTAGTCAGGATTAATTGATCAACTTTAATGCCGCTTTCGATAGCGACTAAAGTTATAGTGGCAACGCCTTTCTTTAATCGTAATGGTTTCAGAACTCCAATAGATTCAAAAATAGGCATCCAGTGCAAGGTATCGTATGTACTGCTGGTAACTTTCCATTGTGCACCATCATATCCAGAT
>JBIJDE010000602.1:0-2962 GCA_044344305.1 Armatimonadota bacterium | reverse complement strand
CTTGTTTGGCATAAAAGGAATTAATGGGTGATAAACAAATATCGCTAATCTTCTGGTTTCAGGATTAATTTTTACAATAAACTTTCTATAAGTTAAACCAGTTATAACATATATTAGAAGAAATAAGGATAATGCAGAAATTAATGCAACAAAACCACTTTTCCAATGATTCACTGTTTTTATCTCTGGAACTGAAAGTTTATTTTTATTTAGAATTGAATCGTAATCAATTGTAATAACAGTAATGTTATCATTACCGCCTGTTTCCAATGAGAGATCAATTAGATATTTGTTTATTTCTTCTGGTGATATTTTTTTAATTAACTCATTTTTTATAGCTTCATCGTCTATTGCACCACATAATCCATCAGTGCACAATAATAATTTATCACCATTATACAATTCGATATTACTTACATCAGGTACATATTCAGACCCATCAGCTAAAACGCGGGTAACCATATTTCGCATAGGGTGAGACAATGCTTCTATTTCGGTAATAACCTTCGCATCAACTAATTCTTGCACAACTGAATGATCATGTGTGACTCGTGATAAAACACCATTGCGCAGCAAATAAAGCCTACTATCACCCAAATGAGCATAATATAGCCTATTATTCCTGATTACTGCGATTACTATAGTGGTGCCCATTTTTGAACACATATCATCTTCGCTTACTTTTGCTGAAATTAAAAAGAATACATCATGTGCAATTTGATTAAGATTATCTGTAATTTCTTCTTCAGGACATTCAGCTAATGTATGAGAGTACTTATCGACTGTGGTTACTGCTAATAAACTGGCAACTTCACCACAATGATGTCCACCCATACCATCGGCGACTGCAAATACAACACCATTTTCAGACAGAAAAAAAGCGTCTTCATTCGTCTGTCTAACTTTACCGATATCAGTAGATGCCGAAAATTTCATTTTATACTATACCAACAGCTTTTCCCAACGCTTTTCCTTTTAAATCAGGTCTTTTACGATGTATTTCATATATTTTGACAATTAATTCAACTACTTGTTCTAAAGTTTTACCATCAGACTTCAATATTATTGCATCATCCGCGGCAATAAGTGGTGAAGTTTCACGTTCTTCATCTCTTTTATCTCTTTCGGCTACGTCATTTAAAACTTCTTTATATGTTATATATTCACCTTTGTTAGAGTGTTCTTTCCATCTACGCATTGCTCTTTCTTCAACAGTTGCAGTTAGAAAAATTTTAATATCAGCTTTGGGAAATACTACAGTCTGAATATCTCGTCCTTCCATTATTACACCGCCGCCTTCACCCATTTGCTGCTGACTCTTCACTAATTGCTCTCGTAATTCTGGATACATAGCGATAATAGATGCAGTTTCAGCGACCTGTGAACCGGATAGTTTATCAGTAATATCTTCATCGGCAATATATGTGCGAATTGAGCCAATACGATCAAGTGAAAATGACATCTGAATTGTTGACGCAATTTGTACCACACGATTTACATCTCCAGGTACAACACCTTCACGAATGGCTGTTAATGCAACAGCACGATACATTGCCCCACTATTTATGTAGTGCAGACCTGTCTTCTGAGCAACTTTTCGTGCGACAGAGCTTTTACCAGAACCAGCAGGACCGTCAATTGCGATCACCGGTAATCTTTTAATCATCATAAGATTTGTATCCCTATTAAATAATGCGTTAAATCAGCGACAATTTTAACTGTTGGTCTTAGAATATGCTGCAAACCACCTGTAAAGATTAAAATGAGTAATACCCATTGCCAAGCTGGATTATCTACAATATGACGAATATTATATGGAACCAGATAAGATAAGATGTGATGACCATCTAATGGATAAATTGGCAACAAATTAAAAATAGCTAAAACAGCATTTAATATTATACCATAAGTACAAGTAAACTCAATTATATTAATAACTTTAATATCTATTGAACTTGTATTTAATAAAATCACATTAAATAATTGAAGTATTCCAATCCATGCAAACATTTGTAAAATATTACTCATTGGTCCTGCAAAAGCAGAAATCATTCTTCCAAAAGCTGGATTTTTGAAATTTGATGGATTCATAGGTGATGGTTTCCCCCATCCGAATCCAAAACCAGACATTGTGGAAATTATTATCATAATTGTTCCAACTAAATCAAGATGAACAAGAGGGTTAATAGTAACTCGACCCGCATTACGAGGTGTCGGGTCACCCAGACGATCAGTAGTCCAGCAGTGAGCAAACTCATGAATTGCAACTGATGTCAAAATAATTGCAATGATTATAATATCATCAAACATTTATCAAATTACCCTGCAAAATTATAGCAAAAATTATAAAAAACAGCTAATATATATCAAAACGGCAGATTATCATCTGCTATATCTAAATTTTCATACTTTTTTGGAGGTCATCCGATGGATAAACCTAAAATTAACGTCGCCATGATCGGTTATAAGTTCATGGGGAAAGCACACAGTAATGCTTACCGTCAGGTAGCACGAATGATGAACCCAGCGGCGACACCAGTAATGAAATTACTGGTGGGAAGAACAGCAGACGCATTAACTGCTGCCGCTCTTGAATATGGATGGGACAAAACATCAACAGATTACAGAAAAGCAGTAAAACGTTCTGATATCGACATGGTTGATGTTGTGGTGCCTAATAATGCACACAAAGAAGTCATCATGGCAGCAATTAATGCTGGTAAACATGTATTTGCAGAAAAACCGTTGGCAATGAATTATCGTGACGCAGTTACTATGGCAAAAGCAGCGAAAAAAGCTGGCGTAAAAAACATGGTTAACTTCAATTACCGATTTTGTCCAGCAGTTAGTCTTGCGAAACAGTTAATTGATGAAGGAAGAATCGGGAAAATATTCCAGTGGCGCGGTTCTTATTTACAAGACTGGATAATTGACCCAGAGTTCCCGTTAGTTTGGCGATTAG
>JBIJDE010000155.1:0-9749 GCA_044344305.1 Armatimonadota bacterium | reverse complement strand
CGCTGTGTATGCTCGCACTTTTCGCCTTTACCGGGAAAACAAAGACTATGCCCACCCACTGGACGATGTTATTATTAGGGGCCGGACTTATTGCTTTATCTGTTTTAGTAGTATCAATAAAGTCTAAAAAAGATAAAGACAGAATCTGAACAGAATCTTGTATAACCTATTTTTTCTAAAATTATAGATCGTTGCTTAAAGCTTTTTGAGAGTAAATCAGGGACTGACAGAGTGGCGAAGCCGTGATGGTGTCTGTTCCACCGGGTTTTGCAAAAGCCTTTTAAATTTGTATAATTACCATGTAAATATCTTATGTGTAATAATCGAAAGGAGCATGTTGAAATGACAATACCAGAGATTCTTGACGCTTTGAAAACTACTAATGGTGGGTTTCCACGCGAAGCAGTAATAGAAGCTATTGCTCAACAAGAAGCAATTACTCCTGAGTTGTTGCGTATTCTTGAAGAAGATACAGCCAACCTTGAGATAATAGCACCACAACAAGATTACATGGCTCATATATTTGCTATGTATCTATTGTCGCAATTTCGCGAACCGCGGGCGTATCCGTTATTGATTGAGTTTTTCAGCAAGGATCAAATGCTTGTTTATGAATCTGCTGGCGATGTAATCACTGATGACTTGGGCAGGATGCTGGCTACCACATGTAATGGCGATATTAGTTTGATTAAACAGGCAATCGAAGATGAGACTAAGGATGAATATTTCCGGAGCAGTGTATTGTCTGCCTTGCTTGTTTTTATTAAAGAAAATATGTTATCACGTGATGAGGTAATGGAATATATCAAAGAACTGTTAAACGGAAAAATAAAGAGAGAGTTTAATTTTTTATGGACAGAAATAGTTGCTATGTGTTGCGACTTATATCCTGGGGATGTCTTGCCGGAAATTAAACAGGCGTATAATGACGGTTTGATAGATGAGTCTTTCATTGGGGATATGAATGATGTAAACAAGATTATGAGTAAAAGTAAAGATACAATACTGGCAAAATTTATGGGTGATCCTGAATACCATTTTATTAATGATACTGTTAAAGAGATGAATGGGTGGGGATGTTTTAAAGAGAAAATAATTTATAAGGATGAACTGCCGAATATTGCTGATACAGAATATTTAAAAAATAGACAGGAATCTTATCAAAATATTTCGAAAAATCCTGCTCCAGTAATTATCGCTCCGAAAGTTGGACGCAACGACCCTTGTCCTTGTGGCAGTGGAGAAAAATATAAGCGATGTTGTGGCTGATGGTGAATGATTTCTCGGATTTATCTATTAAGGCAATTAATGAATCCACTGGTCATTCCAAATAAAACTCACCATTTAAAACAGGCTGTGGATTTAGAGTAATCAAAAACAACAAAACAACTTAAAAGAAATTGTCACAGTTTGGAAAGGGGTGAAGCCCGGCTGATTTAGCAGTAATCTATCTCATAATGATAATAATTGCCAATCATTCCTATTTATACCGGGGATAGCCGGGCTGCGACCCTGTTCCAAACTGTGACTGGATTTTTTTAGGTATATTTTCTTTTGGGTACCTTTACATTTTCTTATCAACCTTTACAAAAATATATACTTTTCGATGATCTATTGAACCGTTAATTCGTTCTATAAATGCAACTTTTATTCTATTATCACCTAACCATGAATGAAAAGATGATAATAAACCACGTCCTATATAACCGAGTTTTGTATTTTCAAAATAGATTGCAATCGCTTGTGGGTCAAATTTATTTTCTGGCTCACGAATAAATTTGACATCGGAATCTGTAGTCAGCAAATTGTCTTCTATTAATTTTACAGCAGAAGGATAACGTCGTAACCCTTGAATCATTGTTAATAATTCAAACTTATCATCAGCATCTTCAAATGGGTGAATAAAGAAAAAATCGTCATCAGGCAACTTTCCGCCAGAATATCCTAACAATGCAAAATCTGATATTGCAGTATCGGACTTGATACGGATTGAGTCTAAAAAGATATGGAAATCTTTTCGTGAACGCGGTGGCAATCGACGCATAAAAATACCGAGAACGTTTTTGAATAATTGACCATTTTCTATTGGGTATGCTGGATAACCCTTGAAACCATCAGCAACCGCATTTTTATAATCAGTAGTATCAATTAAATATTTTAAATCAACTGAACCATTATTATCTACCAATTCAGCAACAATATGACGAAATCGCTTGGAGCCTGATTGCCAACAAAGCAATAGTCTTTTGGGTTCTATTATATGTTCTATGTATCTGTTCGTCATTTATCTTCTCTTACAACAAGTACTAATTCATTATACCTTTTTTCAAAAAGTCTGAATATTAAATTTATTCTTTCTTTGCTTAACGGAACTGGAATATCAATTTCAGATAATATTCTTAATATTTCCCATACATCATTCAAATCAAAATTTAAACAATCATACATAATTGTTCTGGCTTCTGGATATTCTAAAATAAATTTTTGTATCATCTCAATATGATTCAATCTAATATTATCATCAAGACTCCACTTCATATGATGCTTTCCACCCATGATATACTCATTGAGTTTATCACCATCATACTTACTAAATTTTCTCTCTAATATTTCATATCCCAGACTTGTACCATTATCAAATGCTGGGGAAAACTCTTCAATAGAATATTCTGTTTCGGAAACCTTTGAACCAATAATGCCCCAGTTATCCTGATGCCTGTCTGTGTTACCTATAAAAGCATCAAAAATAAAGATTTTTGCCCAATGTTTAATCAATTCCTGTTTTTTATCAATCTGCTCCCAATTAAATATGGTAAGCCAGTTATGTTGTGATCCTCGATGCCTGTCGTAATCTGGTATCAAATTAATGACTATATCTCCACCGTGAAAATGAACTTGTTTTCTTTCATTATAAAACCATTCTATTAATGCCGCATAAGTACTGGTATTACTGTCATATCCAACATATGCCGGAGGAACCACAACATTCATTAACTTTCCTACATTGAAAGCAATAACTTCTATCCAAAATTGCCATGGGAATTTATCTCTTGATTCTTTAAATAAATAGCGATGGTCAGCTTTTATAAAATTATAATCTGGATTTACAGGTGAGAATACTGATCCTTTGTCACGCGAACCAAAAGGATGAACTCCGCCATAAGTATCATCCTTCTGCCATGATGTAATATCAACTATATCAGTTACAACATTAATGTTATCCACTATTACCGCCTGTAATTATAATAACATTTCTTGTTTAGTTACTCAATAACTATTTTTCTACTCGGTAAACCATTCAGAGTGAACTCTACATAATCACATTATTCTTAAATCAGTTAAAGTTTGGTACAATTATTCTATAAACTTGTCTGCTATAACAACATTATCAAATCATCGATGTCTTAATAATTATTACACCTTATTTATTTTAACAAGAATGGGAAATTATGATTGGTATTATTCATAGAACTTTATTTTTATCCGGGGTGCTTTTCCTTTGGCTAACTTTTGCATCCGGTGCTCCGGTTGTCTTCAGCGATGAGTTGGACACGGGGATGTATAACTGTAGTTTCACAGCGAAGTCTGCGGCGAATATCCCCGCGGATGCAGTGATGCGATTTTGGTTGGAAAGCGAGAAACAGCAAGATGCCATATTGATTAGCATCTCAACAAAAAAGATTACTGTATTCAACATTACTCAGGGGATAAAAACATTGCGCGGGCAAGTGGATATTAAAATACCAGTCAACTCAGAAAAAGAGTTTTTCATCCAGCGTCGCGAAGATAATTTGAAGATATTTATTAATGATAAAACGGCATACAATCTCGAGTTGCCACATTCACCAGGTGCCGAAGGTATATGGGAAGCCGATGCCGGGTGGACGATAGATAATGTTGCAGCATCACGTATTGAGCCAGTCGTTTTAACCGATGATTTCATGCGGACCAAAGATGACAACGGGCAATGGGAGATTACCAGTGGTCAGTGGAAACTGCAATCAGCCTGGGAGGCTGACCCCCATGGTGTGGGAAATGTTTTCAACCGGGCGTTAACCGCACAAAATCCCTTTGCCTGGATGGGTAAAGCGACGGATAAACCTGCAATTTGTATTGCGGGAAAACCGGATTGGGAAGATTACACCTTCAGCACCGCAGTATGCCCTGTCAGCGATGCGGCAGGTATAATTGTAAATGGTAATTTGCTGATACGTTGGAGTGCCGCGAATGATCGCAGTAAACGCGGAGACCGCCTGACTATTGAAAAGTTGGACGATGGCAAAACCGTGCTGGCAGAATGTCGCGGTGGATATATACCCGGGCAATGGTATAAATTATCAGCGATTGCCAGTAATGACGGCGTTGTTGTACAAATTGATGGGCAGGAACGATTGCGTTTTGATGAAAAGAGCCGTTGGCATGGCGGGGTCGGACTATATACTGAAAGCAAAGACGGCACAACATTTGATGATGTAACTGTATACGGCCGACTGGTTAAAACGTCATTGATTGCGGAGAGCGGTCAACGTCGCATTCAGGAAAGATTTTTACGGGATTATCAGGGAATGCGCAATTGGGCGGCACCGGATGAGTGGTCGCAAATGCCTGACAATACCTTTGTTAATAAAAACAACTACTATGGCGACCAATGGTTAACGGCAGAAATTATGCCGTATAATGCAAATGGATCGTTTGAATTATCGCTAAATGGCGATGGCAAGGGATTAACAAGTGGGTATCGCGCGGTAATAAAATCTGATATCGCGCAGAAAAAGATGACCTACCAGATACTCCATGACATGGACGAATTGGCTAATGGGACAGGAAATCTGTTGACCCCTAACGAAAATACAAATATCCGCCTTGATCATCGCGGAGATCTAATTACCCTTGAGGTTGACGACGAAAAAGTATTATCTGTTAAAGATACCCGACCTGTTACCGGAATGCGTCCTGCATATCGAATTACCGGTGGTCTGGGTCGATTGAAGTCAATCATCATGATGGGCAGCCAGTATCGCGATTACACCTTCACCAGTGCGCCAACAGACTGGTATACCCAGGGAACCTGGATGCCGACGGTAAGATGGGCATGTCAACCGCAATGGTCATTCTACAGTGGTTGGAGTCGTGGTGACGCGGTGGTTTGGCACAAACAACGCTTTACCGGCGACCAGTCAATGCAGGCATTCATTGGTTACAAGATGGAAAGTCCACGCGAACGGATATTCTTTGAAAACAAGTTTTCAACTCATGACGCAAATATCGCAATATGTACCGACGGCCATGACCCGCGCAGCGGTTATTCCGTTATGTCCGGCCAGTTAAACGAGTTCGGCCGTCCCAGTTCAGAGACGGTATTATTGAGGAATGGTGTGCCGGTACAGCGGGTTAATGTATCCGTATTGGGTTGGGGGTGGGAACACCGCACCTGGTTTAATATGATGTTGCGAAAACGCGGCGATACTGTTGAGTTATACATGGAAAATGCTCTTACCCTCAGTTATAAAGACCCGCAACCGATAGAAGGCGGAGTTCCAGCAATATGGACGAAAGATAACGGAATATCTATCGCCCGGGTACGCATGCACTTTGCCAACCCGCCGTTACCGCGCACCGACCAACATGTTATAGTAGGCGAATCGCTGAACCCGGAGTGGCTGAATGTAAATGAACCGTTAAAGCTGAATTTCCCTGACGCGTGGTCAACCGCGGACAAACCGGTGAAACTGAATGTGACATCAAGACTGGTGCCGGATGGATCAACAACACCAGTTGTTGAAGATAAAAAGGTCACTATTACCCCCACAAAAACCGGCGAATACTGGTACCAGATTACTGCAACAGATGGCAAGAATATCTCGCCGGCATTCAATGTTTTCGGATGGACATTTGACCCAAAGGTGGGACGAGATGATTCACATGCGTTGGTTCTATATCGTTTTAACGAAGGTGATGGCAGTGTTGTAAAGGATCTCAGCAAAATCGGCACCCCAGCCAATCTGAAAGTACCGGCATATCCCGCCACACGATGGTTTTCTGGACAGGGGTTGTCATTCAGCGGTCCTGAGCCAATAAAGTCTGAAGCCGGGGTAGAAAAATTAATGGCTATCGCCCGCAATAAAGCCTGTACCATCGAAATGTGGGTTTCCAATGATTCGGCGTATTTCCCCATCCACTGGCTTGGTTGTCTGATGAGTTGGGAAAAAGAAGCCGGCAAACAAAACTTCTTGATAGGTGGACACAAAGCAAGCTTTATTGCCGCGCCGAATGGGGCATTATTTGATTTCAGCCCGAGAAATGATGATAACGTGCCGACTATCACCGGATCATATTCCGCATACATGGCATTCGGCACCAGCCTGCATCACATGGTGATGACATGGGACGGTACGAATACCCAGGCATTTACTGACGGGGTAGCTTTTGACAAACAACAGGTAAATTGGAATATCGACAAGTGGGTAGCCGATGCGCCATTGCTGCTGGGCAATCGCACCGATAGCCAACGCCAATACCTGGGAACATATTACCTGGTAGCCATCCACGACCGCTGTATGACAGGTGATGAAATAAAACGGCATTACTTGGCAGGACCGTCCGCAGTAGAAAATAAATAGATATCTGTATCTGAAAATGTCCAATTAACAGCTAATCAAAACTCCCCTCCTTGGCAAGGAGGGGGCAGGGGGTGGTTTGTTTGAGATGAATATCACATTTATAACCACCAAACTAAATATTTATAAATAAAAGGTAAAAAGTATGTCATCAAAAATATGGCTGATAATAACAGTTTTAATATCATTTATCTCCGCACAGGCGATTGATTATGTGCAAGCATTTGGTACGGCAATAGTTGTCAGCAGCGATGGCTACCTGGTGGCAGACAGTCGCCTGGTAGGTGCTGCAAAAACCTTAAATATTACTATTGCAGATAAAACATTTACCGCTGTAGTTCAACAAATAGATGCTAAATCCGGTTTCGCTTTATTAAAGTCAGATTCGAAAGATTTAGTGCCGTTTTCATTCGTGGAAATAGAAAAACTGGCAAAGTTAGGCGGAACGTCAGGACGTGTCATTGGTTATCCTGCCGACCCTATTCGCGGTTCGGATTTAAAATGGGTATCTATATGGATGTCGTTATCCAATGCTAATGATAATCCACGCCTGTTGCAGGTGCATACGGTGCCGATAACCGGTAGCGACGGCTACCCGATTATAGACGGTCAGGGTAATATTGTCGGTTTTATGCGGTCGTCATTGGGCTCATCGCGATATTACAGCATTAACGCATTGCCTACAACAACCCTGCTGGCTATGTTGAAAGATGCCGGGGTGAAAATATTAACAGTTGAAGCTAATAATACAGCAATAAGTGAAGTCGAATTAAAGAAAAAGGTATTGCAATCAATCGCGCTATACAGCATACCTGCAACAGTGGATAGCACCCAAATGATTAATGTTAAAGAAAATACTGTCGTAGTTAAAGTACCCGTTGGCGAGTTCACCATGGGCAGCAAACCAAAGGAAGGAAACCCAGACGAGGAACCGCGGCAAGTGGTTAAAATTGACGGGTTTTGGATTGATAAATACGAAGTAACTCTGGGACAATACAAGAAATTCTGTACGGCGACTAACCGTGAATTGCCGGAATTGCCGGAATGGGCAAAGGATGAAAAACCTATAGTGAATGTCACCTGGCAAGAAGCCGTTGAGTACGCCAAATGGTGCGGTGGCGCATTGCCCACCGAGGCGCAATGGGAAAAGGCAGCGCGAGGAACAGACCTGCGTCCCTTTCCGTGGGGAACTGCACCGTCATTTGATTGGAGCACCGGTCACAAAATGTCGAATGCCGCCATGGGTCGCGGTACCGGTGCACTCTCAGTTGGGTCATTAGAAATTGGGACCAGCCCATACGGAGCGCAGGATATGGCAGGCAATGTTTGGGAATGGTGCGCCGACTGGTATCAGCCAGATGCCTATAAAAATATGCAGAAAACCAATCCTGCCGGACCAGAAAAAGGCACAAATAAGGTTATCCGCGGCGGGTCATGGTTCACCACCGACACTGAAGATTTCCGTTGCGCCGCACGTGGTTATATAGAACCCGGGCAACACAACTATTTCACAGGCTTCCGATGTGTGTATGAAAAGCTGAAGTAGATTGAATTTATATTATTACACAGAGATTCACAGAGGAGACACAGAGTTTCACGGAGTGTTTATTTAATCTCTTGAAGACGCAATCAAACAAGATATAGAGATATTATTACATAAAAAAGACACAGAGTTACACGGAGTGTTTTTTAATTTCTCTGTGTATCTCAGTGTCTCCTCAGTGTATCTCTGTGTAACTTAAATGATTACTTACTTACTTACTTACTTACTTACTTACTTACTTAGCTACGTCTGTCCTGAATGGCACTGTCGGCAGGTCTGCACCATTATACAGGTTGCATTCCGGGTTGTTGCCCCAGGCGTAACGTACTGCGATTGGCTTTGCTACTCCGTCGGCCCATACTATTACTTTGTCGCCTTCAATCTTTGCCTGTGCCCATACGAACTTTTTATTTTCGCCGCAGATGGCAAATCCTTTCAAGGCATCGCCTTTCACTTTCAGACCATTATCCGTATATTTAAAAGTCAGTTCGGCTTTATTACCAGCAACTTTCATAGTATCAAATACCGGACCGGAGAAACTTACTTTCAGTTTATAAGCGATGGCTTCGGCAGCCAGACCAAGTCGGCGGCCTACTTCCTGTTTGTTTTTCGGGTGAATATCTTTCTCGTCACCGATATCAATTGCCAAACCCTGACCTACCTTTTTCAATTTCGTGGTGGTCATCGTTTGTGCTTCGCGTATTTCCGCCCATGTACTCTCAGCAGGTTGTGCGTCGCGTCCCATGAAATTGGCCAGGCTGACGATAAGGAATGGGAAATCTTTTATTCCCCAACGTGTGCGCCAGTCGGTTATCATCGTTGGCAGCAATGTCTGGTACTGTTTTCCGCGTCCGGCGTTTGATTCACCCTGGTACCATATTGCACCGCCAATGGCGAATGGAATCAGTGGGTTAATCATTGCGTTATATATAACGCTGGGACGATTTGGTGTTGCCGGGTTAGCCGGCGGACGAGGAAGAGTATATTCTACCGAATACCGCCAGGCACCAGCCAATGAAATCTTTGTTTTATCTGTGCCATCGGCCAACTCGGCGAACATGACATCCGCTGATGCACCCCATAGACCACCCTGGCCGACACAGTCACTGACACGGATAGCGACCACATTTTTGCCGGCTTTCACCAGATTGCCATTTACACGATAGTCGCGCAACTGGTTCCAGTATTGAGTATCGCCTTTTCTGCTATTTCCGCGTGACCCGACTACTGTACCGTTAAACCAGGTGGTTTCAACCTCGTCAATCGGTCCCGGGTGCAGAATAATATCTTTCCCTGCCCAACTGGCGGGGATGTCCAGTGTCTTGCGGAACCATACGATACCGTCTAAATCTGGCAAACCGTTTAATTCCCAGTTGCCGGGTAACTTCATCGTCTTCCAAGATGAATCATCAAAATCTGTAACGGCAGTCTTGCCAGCGGTTTTTACATCTTCCTGCAAAGCGTAAAACTTTTCCATGGCGGCATCCATATCAACTTTTTTTGCTTTATATGCTTCTAATTCTGATAGGTACTGTCCGGTTGGTTTTGCTACCTGGTCAAGTTCGGGAATAAACTCTGGAAGATTGGCG
>JBIJDE010000601.1:0-2965 GCA_044344305.1 Armatimonadota bacterium | reverse complement strand
CGTTCATATTCGAACCCGGAATACCTGCAAACTCATCGATATAAGAATTGTACAAGGATAGCAAATCACCCGACATATCAGTTCCAGGGTATGCCCCGGCTTTCTTGTTTCCTAATCCGATTAATGCAGCCTCGTATCGCTGCCTAAAGGTTAATTCATCTTTCTTTTTATCGCCGGTTTTATTAGCGCTGTAATCTGTTTTGTTACTACCAGTTGGCGGCGGTGTGTCGTCTGTTTGTAATTTTCCTTGTTTTGATAAATCATTTATCATATTGTATGTTTTATTTTTCATTAATAAATCGTCAAGCAATATGCTAAACTCTGTCTGGTCGTTTTTATTTAATGCCCAATCAAATCTACCGCGATAATCATTTATTTCTTGACGTGTTAAATGCCCGCTTTTTGATTCTACAAATTGCAAAAACTGTCGATAATTTCCGCTTGCCTGGCTGAATATACTGCGTAACGGTGAAAACTTTTCTAATGCAACAACTGATTTCTGTAAATCTGATTTAGCCTGTAGCATCTGATTTTCAATCATTATTTTTTTAACATTATTTAATTGGTCGGCATATTTCAAGGCGGCAGTGGTATTTACGTCAAATATCCCGCCTTGCTCTTTAAATACACCATTCACATTAGGTATTAAATCTTTTAGCTTTTCGCTAATCTCGTGTATTCGCTCCTGCTCAATGGCTGTAAGTTTTGCCTTGGTTTTTAATTCATCATATTCAGAAACAAGGTTTTTTATACTGCTGGCATCTTCTTGCCGGGATTTAATCAGATTATTATTAGCTTTTATCTGATTATCGATACCATTTAATATTTCTTTCTGCTTATTTTCAAATCTATCATAAGCCATTACCGCAATCGTAACAGCGGCCGCAATAGCAGCAGCCCATATCCCAAACTTAGCAGCTCCAGCGGCAGAAATAACAATCCCTAATTCACGCATCGTGGCAATTAATTCCATTATAGCCAGCGTACCTTTTAAAGCAGTGCCAATCAATAAAGATAAACCCACACCCCAGAGTGCCATTTGCACCATGTTCTCGCGCTCTTCATCTGATAAGTTTGACATATAATCGGTGAACTTTTTCAGCTCGGTTATAACCTTCTGCTCCATCGGAATTAATAAAGTTCCGAACGCTATAGCCGTCTGCTTCGCCTGCTCTCCCATGATACGCAGTTGATTAACTGGACTGTCCAGCGTTCGCGCCATGTCGCCCTGTGCCTTCGCTGTGGCTTCCATAATCACGCCATACCGCGCCATTACCTTGCCTTGCTCGTTTAGCTGCTCGCCTTGCTTAATCATACCTTGCGTCATTGCGTAGTTGTTTACGGTTGTTTCGCTAACGATAATGCCCAACTGTTTTAAAGGTTCGGTTTCACCAGATATACCCGCTTGCAATTTCTCGAACGCCACAGAAGGGTCCAAGTTATAAAAGCTCGCCATGTCATACGATAATTGGGTTAAACCTTTGGAAAGTTTAAGGCTGTTTTCTTCTCCTAACTTCATTGATTCAAACATCGCGTAAAATGTCGCGGAACTCTTGCGAACTTCAACCGAGTTTAACCCCAGGTCTTTGCGCAAACCTTCCGACCATGAACGCACTGCCTCGGCATTTTTGCCCAGGGAAACAGTGAAAAGGTTTTCTGATTCGACGGCCTCATTTGCCATTGCTACCATACCGGCTAAACCAGTTGCTCCGACAGTTCCCACAATCAGCAGTTTATTAGCAACGCCGCCCAGCACTTCCTTCAGCTTGTCCATGCGTTGGGTCATGCTACGTTGCGCGCGTTGCAGCTCGCGGTCGGCCTCATCCAGTCCGTCGCGAAACTCTTCGATTCGGATTCTTAATGTTGCGTAAATTGTACCGGCATTTAAGCCGGGGCCGCCCGCGTCTGACATATTTCTACCTTCTAATTGTAGGTGGTATCCACCCGCCTTCTATTTTCTCGACAATCTCATCAAAAGATTTCCCCGACCGTTCTGCCAGTTCTGCAATATCTTCATCTGATATTGTGTTGTCGTCTTTTCCGAATGCTAATTTGCTCAAGTCGTCCATCAGCATTTTGTCGCCGGTTTTAAAAGCCGCATATCCTAATCCTGCATAATATCCCTGTTGTGCGTTGCGCTTTATTTCGTACTTGACTTGCTCTTCAAAGCAGCACCAGAGGTATTCGACGGTGATATAGGGGTCAGCGGGGTTGATTCCGGCTCGGAGACAGGCGAGGATGAAAGCCCCATCTCCGTTAGTGTCCTGTAGGTTTCGATTGCCAATTTTAACGCCTGCCCGCTTAGTGACCGCAGGCGCATCTCGAAAGGGATTTTATTGTTCTCGTATATAACCCGCCATACTTCCTCGAACTCGGAATATGAAAACTCGGTTATTAATTCTGGTGTCAAATCATCAGAAAATACTGCCAAAAAATCTTCAATAGCAGTTTTGCCAGTGCCGAATGAGTTGTAGACTTCCATCAATATGCCCGGCATCATTCGCCGCACATCATCAATGGAAGGCTCGGGAGTGTCCAGAACTATCGCCATTGCTTCAACTAAAAACCCGTATTGCTTCAAGCACAATTGATAATCTTTGTTGTATAATTTGTGGTAAGAAACCTCTACCCCACAAGGAAGTAGAAGTTTGCTCACTGGATGCGTTAAATCGTGTAATGTTGTCATTGCGTTGCCCCCGTTATGACTATTTTACGTTTGCCGTATTATTACGGTATGTACATTTCATAAACGACTGACGCGTCGTCTGCTATTGGGAATGCCCGCAGCGTTATCGGCAGCTTTTTATTTGTCTTACCACCAATTACGATATTTGATGGAGTTACCAATTGACAGTTAGGAATAAAAGTCTGAATACCGGATTTTTCCAGAATTACCACGCTGTAATTGGTGATTGTCGGTGTGCCGGTCATGGTGATCATCTTTGTGCCTGCGTTCCATGTGCCA
>JBIJDE010000600.1:0-2967 GCA_044344305.1 Armatimonadota bacterium | reverse complement strand
CTATATCACGCCACCCACATCGTAGCAGAAATGCGTTTTCATTTCTAAAAAAACTTGGTTTCAAATCTTCAATTGATAATTTTGGTTTAGGCGTTTCTGCATTTGCTCAACTGAAAACATTAGCCGTAAACAAATATCGCCTTGATAAATCAATTACTCAAAACGTTGTAAATGATTACTATCACAGCCTGTTAGCACAGGTTGCTGTCGATATATCACACCAAACAGATAAAATTATTGTTGCCAGTGGGATAATAAATGAAGAACAAAATAAATACTTTATTGCACGTAATTATGACATCTTGCAGGGAGAATATATATATCCTGCTATACCGAGTGAAATGATATCAGACATTATTAAAAACTAATCAACGACTTCATCGTCTGCCAATTTTTCTCCTTTAAAAAAGCGGACGATGTTTTCAGTTGCGTCGTTAGGCCAAATATGTCCATCCGGATGCACACGCCATATCAATTTGTATCCGGCTTTATTGGGTGTATATAAAAAGTATCCTGGTATCCATTCAGATTTATTATCACCACAGCCATTTAATTTCTTAGCGTATTGCAACACCCACAGTCCCCAACTAATTGGCATATTTGTATCTTTTGCGCCAAAAATAAACATCATTGGACGTGGAGTATCTATCTTTTCCATTAATTGTGATGCCCCACATACCGGAGCAAACGCTGCAAATGTATCCGGCATTTTAGCCATTAATACATAACAAAACAAAGCACCATTAGACATTCCAGTTGCATATATTCGCGTTGAATCTACCTTATATCGTTTCTTGATTTCTTTTAGTAATTCGCTAATAAACTTTACATCTCGATCATTGTTTTCACCTAAGGCGTGCTGCCATCCATCCTTCAATCTATTGCCGCATTTGTACCCTTGGGGGTATACTATCGTAGCCTCTGGCCATTCGATGTGAATATCATTGTATGACATTTGTACAGCACTGCTACTATATCCATGAAACGCAAATACTACCGGTACGGGTTCTTCAATAGATTTTTCACCGGGATAGACTAATGCGTAACGTTCAACCCCATCTATAGTCATTTTTATTTTAACCATATCAGCGTTGGACGCCACAAATAACCCGATGATAAAAAATATTAATATTTTTCTCATTACATATACATTCCATAATTCAATACGTTTACTGATCGGATGATATTCACTTATTTCATTTTTTCTTTCAAATCTTTCAAAGCGACTTGGGCCTGATTATCCTTTTCATCAATATGCTTAGTATCTTTATCCAATACGACGGCAATATCTGGACTAATACCTTTCTTTGCAAGGTCATAACCGCTGGGGGTATAATAATGTGCAGTTGTAACCGGCATTGCACAAGGATATTCTGGGGTTCCTAATGGTATTACCGTTTGTACTAAGGCTTTTCCAAATGTTGGTTCACCTACCAGTTTTGCACGTTTGTAATCTTTTAAGGCTCCTGATAATATCTCTGACGCGCTTGCGCTTCCTTTATTAACCAACACAGTAATAGGTAATGTCCAAATCTGGGATTCATCTAATCTATTATATTCATCTTTGTATCCACCACGACTTTTAGTTGATACGATTAATTTGTTATCTTGCGGTAGAAACATTGTAGAAATTCTTATGCATACATCCAGCAAACCACCCGGATTATTTCTTAAATCAAGCAACAAACCTTTTGCACCTTTAGCTTTCAGATCAATCAATGCAGCTTCAGTTTCATCACCAGTTTTTGAATTAAATTGAATCAACCGTAAATATCCGATATTTCCTTCAATCATTCTATATTCAACTGCCGGTACTTCAATAACAGCACGAGTTATAGTAACAGAGACAGTCTTTCCTTCACCTTTTCTTGCTAATAACAATGTTACTTTTTCGCCTTCTTTGCCGCGAATCATCTCCGTAACTTCATCAACCATCATACCATCAGTTAATTTGTCATTAACCTTTAAAATAATATCACCAGGCATTAATCCTGCTTTTTTCGCAGGAGTGTTTGGTAATGGTTCAACAATTACAACACGGTAGGTTTTAACATCAGAAATAATAGTTCCACATACCGGACATAATATCGGTGCTCTGGTTCCATGTCCTTCATCTTTAATAGCCGGTACTTCTTCCATTGATAGTGTTGCTCCAATACCAGCAAAATGACCGTCTGTATCTTCGCGGAACTCTTTTAAATCGGTAGGATCCATAAATCTGGTATATGGATCATTTAATGGCAACAACATTCCTTTAATCGCTGAATAAGCCATTTCCCGGGTCTTTGCCTCAGATATAGGTTCTACATACTGACGTGTTACCTGACGCATTGCATCCTGAATTACCTGAATTGAAACCAGAGAGACTGACTTGTCAATTACAGACAAACCTTCTGTCGAATTAAACGATAAAGCAAACACTGGTTTGTCCATGCTTCTTTGCGAGAAATATCCCACAAGGAACATACAGACCAATAACAAAATATAATTAACACTTTTATAATTGAACTTATTCATAATCACCCATCTTTATTGAAATTAATTTGGATCTGGACCGCCAAACCTTGGAATATTTGGTGCTGGAGCAGCAGGTCCACCCGGCGGTGGTCCTGGCGGAGTCTGTGTTGGTGCACCACTTCCAGAAGACGATGCACCAGACATAAACGGCCAATATAATCGTGGAATATCAGGTGTTGGAGGTGGTACAACACCCAAACCCATCTGTATTCTGGTTACTGTCATATTTACAATAGTAAAAGCAATACGTTGTTTTGGATATATCATAAAACATGATTTGGTAAATGTTTCAGGATAATCAAATGGCAACATCCATGCAAATACAGCCTGGGGTGGTTTATATTTTTCAGTATTTGATTCCGTTCCACCTGCAGTAGCCCCACCATTATTATTCAAACCCGGCCCAGTACCACCTGGAGCAGGCATATTCCCTGGAGTATTACCAGCACC
>JBIJDE010000136.1:0-10696 GCA_044344305.1 Armatimonadota bacterium | reverse complement strand
AATTAAATCAATAAAAAATCTCCCCGATTGAGAATCGAGGAGATTACTTCATTATTTCCGTAACTAATTCTTATTTTATTCTACTATCGGATACTCTATCAACAATAGCCCTGACCACATCAACAACAGCCCCGGTACCAACGGTGGTTGCGACCACGTCTATGGTAAACTGGTCAGGTGTTGCGCCAGATTTAATACTGGTGGAATATGGGCTTGCTTCTAATTTTAGTTGAATAGTGTCCCCAGCCTTAACCACGGTGGTTGGTTTAACATTTTCCAACAGATACCCGCCATTTGTAGCACGGTTGGTAAGGTCATAATTATTTAACATCAACCGGAATTTCCAGTTATTGTAATTACCTACTGGATTCAATTGAATAATATAATTTTCCGTGGTATTACCATCATTTCGTAACTTAATCAGGAATGTGGTTATTTTCCGGTAAGGCACAGCAGACATTGATACCTGTGAGTTAGCAGTATTGGCATTGTATGCGCCGGTATAATATGTCTTTTCACCTTGATAAACTATGTCATTCAAGGCTTTAATCATCATATCAGGTCGGTGTTGTACAGTTGCAGCATTAACTCTAAAGGTTTGATAAGTTGTCCAATCGGATGTGCTGACACCATTTGTAGCCTGTACCCGCCAATAATAATTACCGGCGGTCAGAATAATGTTTGGCAACGAATTAATCGTTGAGGTATAACGAACAACATTTGTAAAAGCATTGGTTGTCGAAATATTTAATATAAACTGTGTTGCTAACGGATATGCTGCCCAGGTGAAGGTAACAGGACTGTTTACGCTGCCATTATCTGCCGGTGTTACTAATGTAGGTGGCCCGAGTAAAGTTGTGAATACACCAGTATTTGACCAATTTCCCAATGCATTGCTTGGACCGACTCCACGAACCCGCCAATAATATTTAGTGGTACGCGCAAGAGCATTCGTGATAAAGGTTGCTGATGTGCTGTTTGAAACGCCAGAAACCGGAGTGCCAGACAAATCGCTGGTGGTATACAACTGATACTGATAACTGATGGCGTTTGTGACGGTTGTCCATGTTAATTTTGGTGTTATCGACACTGATTGCTGGTTTGTTACTGGCGACACTAATGTCGGAGCCGCTAATGATACAGCACCGGTGTTAAAATACGATACAGCACTATACGCTGATTGCGCGGTAGAACTGGTCGCTTTGACCCGCCAATAATATCGGGTGTTATTTAACAGACTCGGTACATAAATATTTAATGATGTATTGCCTGTACGAGTAAATACGAGTGACGTTGTCGTAAACTGATTATCAGTGGCGACTTGAATATCATACGATGTCGCACGACTTACAGCATTCCATACTAATTGCGGAGGCAATGATATGGTGGTAGCCGCATTAACCGGCGATGCCAATACTGGTGCAGTTAAATCAGGATCTTTAGTTCTAAAAGTCCACAGCGATGAGTAAGAACCCCATCGATACTGGTCACCCGCCTGCACCCGCCAATAATATGTTGTACCTGGCTGCAACCCGGTAACATCAACTGTAGTCGGTGTAAAGGGCTGTGTTGTTTGATATGCTATATTTACAAATTGATTATCAGTTGAAACCTGCATATTATACCTGGTTGCAATACCAACAAGATTCCATTGAAATGTCAGGTTAAATGCGGTATTAGTGGCACCATTAGCAGGTAAAACCTGAACAGGAGCATCAATTTTCGCAGGTGTTGGTGGTCGAGTTCCCGGTAACATGGTCGGGTCGCGATTATCAACACCTGCTGCAGTATTTGTAATGCGGGTAACAGTTGCGTTATCTAAATTGGCTAAATCTGAGATATCAATTAAACATATTTCATTATGACCGCCAAATCTCGAACTTGAAAAGCCAACAGATTTTCCATCTACACTAAATGTTGGAAATAAATTGTTACCAGTATTAGTAACCTGATACTCTTTTTTATTCGCTATATCATATAGATAAATATCGCTGCCATTTGTACGTGTAGAATAATAAACGATAAACTTGCCATCAGGACTTATGTCCGGGTGTTTATCGGGAAAAGAGTTATCAGTTATCTGGGTTTTATTATCACCATTAAGATCCATTGTCCATATTTCCATCTGCGATTGCACGCTAGATGGGGATGACACATAAACGATAAACTGACCATCACGACTGATGGCTGGCGAGTCCTCAACTGTAGTAGTTGAGTTAGATAGATCAATAGATGTAGACCAATTTGCTGTATTGTATGGGTCAACGCCAAGATATCTCTTTTTATAAAGTTGGTTTCTATTGCCGCTGCTATGAACATATACAATGGTTGCCAAATCTCCGCTGATGGTTGGATCCATGTCTGATCCGGCATCTGAAGTTATTCGAACTTCTTTATCTCCATTATCAGACATTAGATAAATTTCATAATTACCGTCGCGGTCACTATCATAAGCAATCATATTTCCGGTGGTATTTTTGCTGATATATGGACGTAAATTATTTGCATCTACCATGGTAATTTGTTCATTATTCGTTCCATCATCATTCATCATGTATACCTGACCGGGAGTACCTGTCACGGTAGATGTATAAACAATCCAGTTACCAACTGCTGATGCACCTATAATTGACATTACAAACAATGCAACTAAAGCTAATTTTCGCATTTAAAGCTCCTTTATTTATTTCCACGAGCAGTTTTTACTGTAACTGCTTTTACGCTGTCCTGTGCTCCTGTAACATAACTACCGTCTGTACCTAAAGCACGAGCACGAACAAGCATCGAAATTGCGTCGTTATTAATAACTCCACTACTTGGTGATACTTCCAAACGATATATCTGTGAAGTACCCGGAGCCATTTTATTTATTCGATAACCATTGCCATTAGCAACACTACTTGATAAATCTTTGCCTGCAGAATTAGTGAACTTTACAACCCATTTTGATAATTTTGTTTGTGATGCATTATCAAATGCGGCTACAAACAAATCAATATCGCCTGATACATTGCCAGCATTCTTAACAGTTATATAAAACACTGCTTTCTTTAATGAATTGACTTCTAAAACTGCAAAATATGTTCCGCGATTTGCGGCATCTTGTAGATTATCACCTATATTACCTATTCCATATCCAGTTGCTTTTATCATTAAGTCTGGGAAATATGCTGTCGCTGGTGCTGCCGTGGTGAATGACCATGACTCCGACCATATTCCGGTAGACAGATCGCTTTCCGGCCGTGCACGCCAGTAATAAGTGGTTGAATAATCAAGGTTAGTCAATGCAAGATTTCCGCATGAATTGGTAAATGACCCTGTATCCAATTTAAACATTTTATCTTTTGACACCTCTACACGATATGTCTGATTATTAGCAACTACATAACTTAAATCAGGTGAAATACTTTGATTTATTGCACCATTGGTTGGCGATAGCAATTTAGGCGCGGCAAGCGATTCACCGGTTGTAAAGTTTATAGAATCTGTCCAGGCACCCCACTGGCTATTTACCATACAGCGGACACGCCATGAAAATTGTGTCAGTGCTGGAAGATTTGTTACTCTATATATTACATTCTGCGGGTCGCCATTATTATCAAGAATATTCTGATCATTTAAAACAGTTTTATTTGTTGATAAATCTGTTATCTGTAAGTTATATTTAGTGGCATTCGCCACTTTCATAAAGGTCATTGAAACAGGGATATCAACCATGGTTGCATCTTCGTCAGGTGATACCTGGTAAGGTTTGTCAATGACATTTGTAGTTGTAAAGTTCCACATATCCGACCAGGGACCAATTTCGTCACCAATTTTAACCAAAACATGCCAGTAATATTTTGTGTTTGGACGCAATCCTGCACGAATCTGCCAGAAATTGTTAGTTTTCATGTCAAAATCATGATTTCTGGTTTTTGAAATAAACTCGCCGGTAGTCGCATTCACTGAGGTTGATGTTGATACCTCAAACCAATATGATTTAGCGGATGCTACTGACTGCCAAACACAATTCGGGTTCATCTGTATATCAGTTGCGTTATTAACTGGTACACTCAGCGATATTTTGGGCACTGCCGCATTAATTGCAAGTGATGCAAACAATGCGCAGGATATAGCTAACAATGTAAAAATTTTCATATTTTCACCTCACGGGTATTTTGTATATAATACCCATATACATGGTTCATAGTTGCATTTTTTTTAATTGTATTCTATTCATATGGTTTAATCAATATCCAAACGGGTAATTAGTACCATAAATCATAACAATGTTTACATAAAGTTGTTTTTTGATTTATGTAATTAATAGATATTCATCATCATATTTCAAATAAATCGAAAATGGATAGGAAATATGAATATTTCTATAATATAATTCCATAGCCCACAGCATCGCTGTGGGTCCAAGAGCATAATAAAATTACGCCCTGTAGGGGCACAATTCCTAAGACAAAAGGAATTATGCTCTTACAGAGCGTTTATAATAAATCAAAAACCACCCACGGCGTTGCCGTGGGCTATGGAATTAATTATTTTTGAATTGAAAAATCAATTCAAAAAATGAAAGAAATCTTTTACGGTGAATAATTAAGTATTGTGGGTAATACCCAAATAAGAGAAAAAGAGTAATAAATGACTAATTTAAATCAAACACCAGCAGGTTCACGCCTGCATATATCTATATTTGGCCGCAGAAATGCCGGTAAATCCAGCTTGATAAACAGCCTGACAAACCAACAGGCTGCTATCGTATCTGAAGTTGCCGGTACTACTACCGACCCGGTTATAAAATCAATGGAGCTGTTGCCATTGGGGCCAGTGGTAATTACTGATACCGCAGGGATAGACGACACTGGCGAACTTGGCGATATGCGGGTAACTAAAACTCTTCGTGTAATAGACAGAACTGACCTGGCAATAATTGTAATTCCTGCGGATGGCGGCATGACAATTCATGAAGATGAACTGCTGGAAAAACTTAAAATACGCAATTGCCCGGTGATAATAGCTGTAAATAAAGCCGACATTTGCCCACCGACAAATGATATTAATAATTGGATTGAAGAGCGAAAACTTCCCAGCGCAGTGGTATCATCAATAAATAATGCCGGTATTGATGAGCTAAAAAAAGAGATTATTAAAAATGCACCATCAGGAGCATTAAATAATTCAGTGCTGGATGGACTGGTGCGACCCGGTGATTGCATAGTACTGGTTGTGCCAATTGATAAGGCTGCCCCTGCCGGACGATTAATATTACCGCAGGTTATGACAATTCGCGATGCATTGGACCACGACGCCTGGAGTGTGGTAGTGAAAGAACGTGAATTAAAGATGGCACTGGCAAACCTGAAAAGAAAACCTGCACTGGTAGTAACAGATTCGCAAGCGGTATTAAAAGCGGCGGCGGACACTCCTGATGATATACCATTCACCACCTTCAGCATCCTGATGGCGCGATTAAAAGGCGACCTGGAATCTCTTGTTCGCGGCGTGAAAGCCATGGAAACGATGACACCCGGCGCAAAAGTATTGATAGCGGAAGCGTGTACCCACCACAAACAGGCTGACGATATTGGCAGCGTTCAAATACCACGCTGGTTGCGCCAACATGTCGGTGGAGATATAGATTTTCACCACTCCAGCGGTGCGGAATTCCCGGCGGATTTGGACACTTACGACCTTATCATCCATTGTGGTGGTTGTATGATTAATCGCCAGGAGATGCTGAGTCGCGGGATAAAAGCAGACGACGCCGGCGTCCCCATGATAAACTTCGGAGTATTTCTCAGTTATATCCACGGTGAATTAGAAAGAGCACTAAGACCATTCCCACTGGCACACATGACTTATTTGGAATGAAAGAATAAATTCTGAACAGAGGGGACTGGCTCAAATACTGTGATTACCAGCACACTTACAATCATCAGCAAACACAGTATTCGTGCCTGTACCTGGGTGTAAAACAACAAAACTACCGGGTACAGCCACGCATTCTGAATCTACTAACTTTAATGATTAGTCTAAATTTTCAGAATGCAAGGCAGTCCCCTTATGCCACCAGTTCTTCTTTTTTTGAACCGGATATATAGTTTTTAGAATTCGATAACATTATCAACAGAGGGGACTGGCTTGAATACTGTGATTACCAGCACACTTACAATCATCAGCAAACACAGTATTCGTGCCTGTACCCGGGCGTAAAACGAAATATTGGCTGGCGAGGTAGGGGAATTGTCCCCAATTCCCGAGATGAACCGTGATAATGATGTAGATAAGCGTAACAGCGACAGTTTTTTTGAGTGGTGTTGTGATTTGCTAACCTTATTTTGTCGTTTTTACCGTTTCGTCTTTATTCTACAAACACTGTCGCGGGAGCTGGGGACAGCTCCCCTACCTTTACCGGATATTTTTGAATTATAACCTACCGGGCAGTCCCCTTTGCCTAAACTAAACTCTCAAATATAGAATTTTTTAAAACTTGCAATTTATATCATTGAAAATCATTGTAGAATGTGGTATTATTTATTACATTCTACCTCTAACAATAAATGTGGATATATTTGTTTGAATATTACTTTTAATTCTACAAATTTCATAGTATAATGTTGTTAGTTAAGGAAAGAATGGATATTTTATGGTTGTAAATAAAAATGGAACTAAGAAGAAGAATGCTATTCCAACTCATCCGATAGAGTTAGAATCATCACTGGACGATTCTTCGCATACATCTTTTCCTATCGTTGGCATTGGCGCGTCTGCGGGCGGGTTGGCGGCATTCGAGGCTTTTTTTTCTGGAATGCCTGCTGCTATTGGCGACCCGGGTATGGCATTTATATTAGTTCAGCATCTTGCCCCTGATCATAAAAGTCTCCTTACCGAAATTATTCAGCGTTACACACGCATGAAGGTATATGAGGTTGAGGATGGTATGGTGGTAAAACCAAACTGCACATATATAATTCCGCCTAAATACGATATGGCATTTATTAATGGCACTTTGCAGTTACTGACGCCGTCTGCTCCGCATGGTCAGCGTTTAACAATCGATTTCTTCTTTCGTTCTCTTGCTCTGGACCAACATGAGCGGGCAATCTGCGTTGTATTATCCGGCACCGGCAGTGACGGAACTATCGGAGCCAGGGCTATTAAGGCCGAGGGTGGCATGGTCATGGCGCAGTCTCCGGATTCAACCGAGTTTGATAGTATGCCGTGCAGTGCTATTGCTACCGGTTTGGTTGATTATGAGTTAGCACCTGCGGCAATGCCAGCACAACTCATTTCTTATGTTTCTAAATTTTTCAAAAAAGAAACTGCTGCTATATCTTCACCTATTCCTGTTCCTGATAAAGAAAATGCACTTAAGAAGATATTCATTTTGCTACGTGCCAAAACCGGACATGACTTTTCTTTATATAAAATAAATACCATTAATCGTCGTATAGAACGGCGAATGGTAATACATCAAATTGAAACTATCGACCAGTATGTTAAGTTTTTACAGCAAACGACAACTGAAATAGATACATTGTTTCGCGACCTGTTAATTGGTGTCACCAGTTTCTTTCGTGATTCTGAGGCATTTAAGGTTATCGAAGATAAAGTTATCCCATCAATACTTTCCACTAAACTGGCGACTGATATTATCCGTATCTGGACACCGGGATGTTCCACCGGCGAGGAAGCCTATTCTCTTGCCATACTGTTTGCTGAACGGTTGATGGCGATGAAGTTGCCATATAAGGTGCAGGTATTTGCCACTGATATAGACAGCCAGGCAATTGCCACGGCGCGGACAGGTATATATCCCGCCAGTATCGCAGCAGATATCTCACCGGATAGGCTGGAGCGTTTTTTTACGAAAGAAGCAAATGGTGATTCGTATCGCATTCACAAGGGAATCCGCGATATGTTGATATTTTCTGAACAGGATGTGATAAAAGACCCGCCTTTCTCTAAACTACAACTGATAAGTTGTCGCAATATGATGATTTACATGGGTGGTGATTTGCAAAAAAAACTTATTCCTCTATTTCATTATGCTTTGAACCCGGGGGGAGTTTTATTTCTTGGCACGTCGGAGACTGTCGGTGATTTCAATGATTTATTTACCCCGATTGACCGCAAGTCAAAAATATATAAACGCAGAGACGATATAAACATTATACAGCGTGCTGGTATGGAAAGACTTCTTCTACCACAAATGGCTACAATGAATATTGCAATTCCTAATGAAGAGAAAAATATGACCATCACTAAAAAATTACCACTGCGTGAATTAACTGAACAGGCATTATTGCAACAGGTTGTACATGCTGCCGCACTTATTAACTGCAAAGGCAATATATTATATTTGTACGGCCGTACCGGAATGTACCTGGAGCCTACACCCGGAGAAGCCGGGATAAACAATATCCTGAAGATGGCTCGCGAAGGACTGTTAAAAGAATTGTATACCGCATTGAAAATAGTTATAGATACCAAAGAGATATTACATACCCCGGGTATTCGCGTAAAGACAAATGGTCATTTTACCATGGTCGATATGGTTATTCGTCCGGTTATCAGCAAATCCGTATCAATATCAGATGAATCTCTTTATTTAGTCATTCTGCAGGAATCTGCTGTTCCACCTGAACATACATCGATAGAGATTAATACATTCAATAAAGTTATTTCAAATGAAAAGACCAGTGACGAAAACGAATCATTATACATTTTGAAACTTAAAGAAGAACTGCGGACTAAAGAAGAATATCTACAAACCGCAAATGAAGAAATGAAATCATCTAATGAAGAAATGCAGTCGGTGAATGAAGAATTGCAGTCGACCAATGAAGAACTGGAAACTTCAAAAGAAGAACTGCAATCTATTAATGAAGAGTTGATAACAGTAAACGGAGAATTGCAAAACAAGGTTGCGGATTTATCGCGGGCTAACAATGATATGAATAATCTGTTATCCGGCACCGGAATCGCAACCATTTTCGTAGATTATGATATGCGCATTCTGCGTTTCACACCTTTTGCCGCACAAATTATAAACTTGATTATCGGCGATATCGGTCGTCCTATAGTGCATATCGTATCCAACCTGATTGGTTATAATAATTTACAGGTTGATATTAAGTCGGTTCTGGATACTTTGATACCTAAAGAAGTTGAGGTTAAGACAATTTCAGACCAGTGGTATACGATGCATATTCAACCTTACCGAACATTGGATAACGTCATTGAAGGTGCGGTAATAACATTTGTTGACATTACCGATATGAAAAATACCCGGGAATCTCTGCGAAAAGCAAACGAATTAGTACGTCTGGCGGTGGTTGTCCGCGATTCACATGATGCTATTACTGTACAGGATATGACAGGAAGAATTATCGCCTGGAACCCGGGCGCGGTAAGAATGTATGGATGGAGTGAAGAAGAAGCGTTATTGATGAACACCCACGACCGTATACCAAACAGCCAATATAAAGAAGAAATCAATGTCATTTCTCAACTGGCTAATTCACAGGTTTTAGAACCGTACAAAACAAAACGAATCGCTAAAGATGGTACTATATGTGATGTCATGTTAATATCCACCGCACTGATAGATGAGAATGGTCAAATGTATGCCATTTCAACAACAGAAAGGATAATCAAATGAAGATAATCCAACAAAACACCGTAGAGACGCATGGCCATGCGTCTGTACGAAATGCAGGTCTATTATGAAAAATAATGATGAAATCCGCAAACTGGCTGAAGAAAAAGCGGCGTTATCACCGGAAATTATTGCGACAATGTCACCAATAGATATTGAAAAGATGATTCACGAATTGCATGTTCACCAGATTGAGTTGGAGATGCAAAATAAGGAATTGCGCGATACACAGTTAGCACTTGACACCTCGAAAGCGCGATATTTTGATCTTTATGATATGGCTCCGGTTGGGTATATCTGTATCAATAACAGCGGTATCATCATAGAAGCGAATCTAACCATTGCTACAATGCTTGGGGTACCACGCCACAGGATAATGAATAGATCTTTCTCCATGTTTATTAAAAAAGAAGATCAAGATATTTATTACCTGCGCCGCAGCCAATTATTTGAGACTAACGAATCACAAACATTTGAAATACGTCTGACAAAGAAAGACGGTACAATTTTATGGGCGTATTTGACAGCAATTGCAATACAAGACGGTGATGAAACGGCATGCCGTATTACATTAAGTGATGTTACCGAACGAAAGCAGATCGAAGAAGTTCAATCATTTTTAGCACAAACCAGTACATTGGTTATTGATGAATCATTTTTCAATTCATTAGCTCGATATTTGGCAGAAATTCTTGAAATGGATTTTATTTGTATCGACCGGTTAGAGGGTGACGGGTTGTATGCCCGAACATTAGCAGTATGGTGTAATGGTCAATTTGAGGATAATGTTACGTATGCCTTGAAAGATACCCCATGTGGCGATGTCGTAGGCAAGACTGTATGTTGTTTCCCAGCCAGCGTGTGCCAATTATTCCCACATGATCAGGTACTTGTTGATTTAAACGCAGAGAGTTATGTCGGGGTGACACTGTTTAGCCACACCGGAGAACCAATCGGACTTATCGCAGTTATCGGACGCCGAGAACTGAAAAATCGAACAACGGTAGAATCAATACTTAAATTAGTGTCAATACGTGCATC
>JBIJDE010000599.1:0-2971 GCA_044344305.1 Armatimonadota bacterium | reverse complement strand
GCCTGGTCTAAACTAATCCAGCCATCTCTTTCGCCGTCAAGCATCACTTTAAATTCCAGTGATGGACAATCAGGATGAGAAACATCAATATGTTCCAGAACCTTTTCATCATTCAGCGATATAATCATGCGGATATCTGCCGCTTTGTTGCGATAAGTGATATCGCGGGGGGAAAGCATGTGGGTGGCAGGTATAGCGACTGCGCCGATTTTGTGCAATGCTACGAGGCAATACCAGTATTCGAACTTACGGCGAAGAATGAGCATCACCGGGTCGCCTTTTTTTATTCCTATACTGGATATGAAATGTGCCAGATTATCGCTTTTCTCTTTCAACTCTGCAAATGTGATAATTTTCTCATTTCCAATGTCATCACACCATACTATCGCACGTTTATCAGGAGATTCTGTAGCAATTTTATCTACGACATCGTATGCAAAATTAAAGTTATCTGGTACAATTAGCTTCCAGTTCTCAATGAAATCTTCATAAGATTGAAAGGTGCTCTGTTCTAAATACTGTTCGAAAAGCATGTTTTTTAACCTCTGTTATGTTAAAGTATGATTAAAATTCGGTAAAACTGCATAAAATCCTTCCTAAAATTGGACAAAGATATTAAAATAAGGAATAAAGATACGCGACGATTGGTGCTTAATAGGGTATAATATATATATGAAGGTGTATTGTTGTAAAAAATTTAATATGGCAAATCATGGTTTCACCTTGATAGAGATATTAGTCGTAGTTGCTATTATGGCACTATTGGCTGCTATAACACTGCCGGTTTTCTTCAATATGCGAACAAGCGATAGAAAAAGCACCTGCGCCAGCAATATGGAAGCAATGGGACGCGCGTTAACGGAATATTATCAGGATTATAAAGTATACCCACCAGGTCCACGACCTGATTATGCTATGAAGGTGTGGGCGAATACATCGGACGCATATAGGGCAATACCATTGGCGACTCAGCCTAATCGCGGTATGTCACCACAATATGCAGCAATACCGATACCTCCAATGGACCCAACTACAGGCGCATTAAAGTTATTATGCTATCCACGCAGCACACTAAAGCAGCAATACAAGGTTACTTTGTCTATAGTCAGTGGACCTACAGTAATGTTTCCATTGTTGCCATATCAATATAATTGGAACAGCACTAATGGTTCATCAGGATCGGGAACAGTGGGTAACGGTGTCGTTACGCTGTTCAATACGGTGAAAATTCAGTTTACCGGTGTAAGTTTTACCGTTGGTGAAGCGTGGGAGTTTTACACATTTGTTGATGATAATATGAAATTGGGTGGGGCTTTCAGCAATCCTCACGCTAAAAATGGAATACTTCAACTGAGATATACGATTACTATTCAAACGGGTTCCACCAGTACCGCGCCTACAACTCCGAATACCTATACATGGAGCGCAGCCGATAGCAAAAATCCTGGCAATATTTTGGAAACCGGCGGGCCTGTCACCATACTGGCTAATACAGCATTGCCTCTCAGCAACGGATTATCCGTCAGGTTTGATGATGAAAGTGGACATTATGTCGGCGATAACTGGATTTTTATTACTGTTGAAGCACCTTTTGACACGAATGCGGCAGGCTCTTGCACCTGGTATGATTGGCGTCCACGTGGAACAGCCCGTTTGAGCCAGACATTGAATGCTGGAACTTCAACAGTTGCGGTTACCAGTCTAATACCTTTTGATGTGCCATGTAGGGTAACAATACGCGATGCTGTTACACCATCAACCCAGACAACGGCAAGAATTATCAATGTTAATCCAACTGCTTTTCCACCAACGGTAACATTTGATAATCCTGTTGCGCAAACATTTGTTAATAATTCAGTTATTGACCCCAGCAGCGGAACTTATCATTTAACAACATATTCTTATATGACTGAGGATGAAAGACGAACTTTACATTTTGTATCGCGAAATTATACCTTTGAAAATTATGGATTATCCTATCTCTATTATAAATACCTGAAAGACGAGGGGATTTATTCGCGTTCGTTAAATTATTTGCATTGTCCAACTGATATTAAGAATGATCGGATTGACCGGACATTGCAGATAAATAAATTACAGGTTAATGATTTAGATAATCGCAGGCCGTATGACCCATTGCATGCCGGGTATAATAAATATGACTTTACCTATAATTATGACCAGTATGTAAATGATATAACTGCCTTTGACAGTGCGCTTGGTTATGGCGCATTGCACATAAGACGACAATTAGTTGACCCGAATCCGCCGGCTGACACGGTAGTTAGCTGGTGTTTTCAACATAGAGGGACTGCGCCAGCTACTGGACCATATTATTTTAATACTGAGGCTAATACGTTTTTAGCTACAGATGGTAAAACATATATAACGCCAGACGGTCAACCGATAGGAACCCCGATAGCAGGCGTTACCAGCGATCAGTTGGCTGACGATAAAATGGCGGAATATGTCAAACAGCGCGACGTAGTACTATGGTTGGATGGTTCATCCGGCACAGTTGCACCGCAAATCGTTAAATCAACAATAGGTAGATATTACTGGTTGCCGACTTTCCTGACCTCAAGTGCAGAGCAAAGGTAATGACAATGACGAGAATATTATCGATAAGAAATAGAAAACACGGCTTCAGCCTTGTAGAAGTGCTGGTGGCGGTGGCGATATTACTTGTCGGTGTTGTTGCAGCTTTGTATATCTTCCCCCCAGGTTTTGCATCGTTTAAAAATACGCAAACATCAGATAACGCAGCAAAATTGGTTCAGAAATATGCCGATGATTTGTTGAAAAATCCAGATAGCGTACCGGATGCGATTATGCCGGTAGATACGTCATATAGCTTGCCAAATAATGAAGTTGGCACTTTTTTTAGCGATATTAATGCGGTGGATTTTATAAATAATGCTGCACCTATTGCTGCCGCTGTACCACGGTACAACTGGTTGCAAAAGCATAT
>JBIJDE010000598.1:0-2974 GCA_044344305.1 Armatimonadota bacterium | reverse complement strand
CGCCAAGCTATGCAAAGGTGCGGCAACTATTCCACTGCCACTCGATTATCCGGTAACTGATATGGATTCATGGTTGAAGATAAAGCCGATGTATGAATACAACGAAGAGAGACTTGGTCATGGATGGTTGGAATCTGCCAGAAAAGCTCGCGAAGGTGGTTCGTTGATTGTCGTTAGTATTCCTGGCGGTTTTGATGAACCACGGCAATTGATGGGTGAAGAAGAATTATGTGTGGCATATTATGAACAGCCGGAATTAATTCATGACATGTTGCAAACAATGGTGAACACAGCACAACTCATATTGGAACGGGTTTCTGATTCGATACAGGTTGATGTATTATCCGTTCATGAAGACATGGCAGGAAAAAGTGGTTCGTTGGCCGGTCCGTCGCAGATTCGAGAGTTTCTTCAGCCATATTACCGTGGAGTGTGGGATATACTGAAAAGTCGTGGGGCACAAATATTCCAACAGGATTCTGATGGCAATATGAATAGTGTAATCCCCGCTTTCATCGATGCTGGAATAAATTGCATGTTCCCCATGGAACCTGCGGCGGGTATGGATATGGTACAGGTGCGACAGCAGTATGGTGATAAAATGATGATGATGGGTGGCATTGACAAGCATATGTTGCGACAGTCAAAAGATGCCATTCGTGCGGAATTGGAATATAAGTTGCAGCCAATAATGCGTACTGGTGGTGTGGTATTTGGACTTGACCATCGTATAACTAATGGTACACCAATCGATAATTACCGTTATTATGTTCGCACCGCGCGTGAGATATTGGGGTTAGACCCCAACCCGGCACCAGGTTGGGGACGGATGGCTTTTTGATAAGACTTGTCCGCAAATAATAAGTGAGTAGATTTTGTGGCTATTTTTCAGTTAGACAAGGCGTGTTTTTCACACATTATCAAGCTGATAAACGTGAAAAGCACAACGATGTATGACAGGAAAAGAGTCCGAAAGTTACCGCCTATTATTTGCGGACAAGTCTATAGTAGTAACTTACTTTTTCCCCATATCCAGCATATATGGCAAGTCGTATTCGTCCGTTAACGCGTCTACAGTATACTGATGTTCCAGATCCGGGTGGTCTTTGAAATTCTCCAGGGTTAACTCGCATTCATCGCCAACCTTCATATTTGCCAGAGCGGTTTGCTTGGCAGAGATGATGCCCCAACGTGCGACAAGAAGATTGTCATCTTTATTCGCTGCTATTTTATAACCTTTTAAAACATCTAAAATCAGGTACTTATGGGTTATCAGCGCGTGTTTATACGGCAGAATATCTTTTGGCAACGGTGTAGGCGTCATGGCTACCAGTTTTGCCTTCACTACAATCTGTGCCGTTTCCATGGGGGTGAGACGTTTTGCGGCGGCTTCTGTACTGATTTGTGCATCGTTTGCAGATAATGATCGTGAATATATGGTAATAGCATCAATTGTAGAGATAGATTTGTTGGTTGCTGATGAGCCAACTTTGATATCATTTCCTTTCCAGCGGGAAAAGAAGTTTGGCGTTAATTTTGTATGATATGTTTTAGTCGAACCTTGGTAAGCATTTAATTCTTTTGAATTGATAGAAATAGTTATTCTCTCAAAAGGAGGAAAAGGTGCTGCCATTGATAATGGGCATGGTTGTATAGTTATCTTGGATGAAGGTTTATTTCCAGGAAAGTCTATAAAGAAAGATAAACTATCTCTTCTTATGATGATATTGCCAATACTAATGAATGTGGTGTTTTTTTCTTGAATACTATATGGGGTGCATGATAACTCTATACTCAAAGCTTTATTCCTGTGGCATTCTGCAATTGCTGTTTTGCTTACTATTTCATTTGCGATTGCTACTCCAGAATTACTTTTAACTCGTCCCTTATCATCAAATATTTTCGAGTCGCCAGTTAATTTGCATGACGTATAATTAACATCATCATTGAAAAGCACCAGATTAGGCGCATTTTTTGATTCCCATAAAAAGACCAGGTTCTTTCTGTTTGCTGGCCATACAGATGGCATTACCAGGAGATTTTTTACAACTGGTGCTGTATCTGCTGCGTTTACTGGTGAGATATCACCGGTGATAGTGAGGCGTACCGGTTGTTGCAGTGGTGCTGTTAAATAAAAATGTAATGTATTGCCGCCTTTTGACGATAAAATATATGATTTTATTTTGACATCACTAACATCAAATGTAATAGCGGCAGTGTCGCTGATGGTTACAATAGATGGGAATATTATTAAACCATGAGTGGCGTCCAGCATGGATGCTGTTACTGGCGGGGTCGGTTTTTCCGCCGCAAAACAACTAACAGGGATTATCGTCGTTATCGCGACAAATAATACAAATAATAATGATTTCAATGGAATCTCCTTTGAAAAATAGATACTGGTTTTATATTTAAAACGTAAATTTTCATTTTTTTAGCAGAATGAACAGCATTTTATCCTGCCCATCCTGCCTATCGATGTTAATGATATACTCGTTTGGCTTAGTTATTTCCAGCGGATATTATCAATATTTAATGTACGTTCACCTACTTCAAAAAACAGCGCGTCGGATGTTTTCAGGTTAACAACACCATCTAATGGCAAGGTATATTCTGTCCATTTATCCGGGAATACTTTCCCTTCCGGTACCAGAGTAAACTTTGTAAAGTTGCCGGTTGGGATATCAAGCCAATACATGGTGCTGTAGGTTAAGTAGACATTTACAGGTCCCGGTTGCCCATCGCCTTTCAGAGAAAAGGTGATGGCGCGGGGATTTTTCCACAGGAATGGCTCAATGTTCAGGAATTGAACTGTACCATCGTAGGAAGGCTTGATTGACGCTGATACCTTACCTTCTGCGGCGTCATTAATGAATGTTGGTGTGCCATGTGCGATATACAGGTCGCTTTTATCTTCAAAGGTTATCAATGATTGTTGGTAGACGGCGTTTTCTGTTGTTATTCCAAGTTCAGC
>JBIJDE010000597.1:0-2978 GCA_044344305.1 Armatimonadota bacterium | reverse complement strand
TTAACAATAAAAAACCTTTTTCTTAATATAAAAAAGAAAAAGGTTTATAAATGAAAGAAAAAATCTTAATCGAGGTGATTTTTAATTGTCGAATAAATCTCTTGAAAAGATATGTAGAATACTATGCCTCGGCTGTACCGACTGTAACAAAAACCATCGGTGCGACTGGTGGAATTGTGACAGCTGCAAATAACGCTGTTGAAATTACTATTCCAGCAAACGCCTTAGCCGCCGATGTTGCTGTGTCAATAACACCGGTCTCCGCTTCCGCGTATTCTGAATCGCTGGCATCAATTGATGAAATCTTATCAATTGTCACTTTTGGACCTTCCGGGACTACATTTGCAGCTCCTGTTGAAATTACTTTTAAACTTGATGAAGCACTTACTGCCGGTGATGAGCTGCCTTTCATGCTGTATGATGAAAATACAAAAGTCTGGACTCCAGAAGGCGTAGCAACAGTCAGCGCTGATGGTCTTTATGCGACTGCATCAGTAAGCCATTTCAGTACCTTAGCTATATCAAAATTAAAGAATGGACTGGCAGTAAATATGTATGTGTCAGATATCAGAAAGGATAGTTTCAATTTCAGCACAAACAGCACAATATTTAGTAAAAATGAAGCAAATCCTGATGTGAAGTTCAGCTGTCCACCTGCAACACTATCCTTCATCGCGGGTCAGATTTTTGAAGTCAGTACTGCGGGTACTAATAAAGACGCGCTGGCAAAATACCGAAATCTTACCCAGGCTCCTTCTGCTGCAACATATGCTGTCGGGAATATTACTCCATCTTTAGATAAACTATATATTGTAAAGGTACCAAATCGGCGCACATTAGCTGATAATACCGACGTTGAATATTACAAGTTTATGTTATACGGAATTAATACAACAAAGAATCCACCCATCTGCACCATCCGACACGAAGCTATAACGGCTCCGCCTACCCCTGCTGCTTCAACAATTAATGGTATCTGGTGGGAAAATTCATTCATGTCTATTGACCTGACTAAATATTCCGATGGCAGCTATGGCGGAACCGAAATAGACTGGCAAGGCATGCGCATTATATCGGGTACGCTAAAAGGCAAGGTAATCAGTGGTACCTGGACAGCTATAAACGGCTATTCTTTTAATCGTAGCTCTATCAGCGGTGCCTTTACAATGACATTTAATGACACTTGGACTTCTGCTACCATAACCTATAATGAGGCTGGTAAGCTGGTAAAATATACCAATTGTACTAAAACTAAACCATAATAATAAAAAACTTTCGCGTCCACTATAGTTTATTTCTGTAATGGACGCGAAAGTTATTATAAAAATCAATATCAATCTGAACAAATAGATTACTACTTCCCGCTAGATGCAGGACTGCGTCATTTATCATTTGCCCGGCGACGGCTGCTATTGTTTCTCCCCCACCCAATACCTGCAGGACAATTCACCAACAGAAAATGTAGTGGCGATGTATGCAACAGCGCATGAGTTTGGGGTGTATTGACGTTGTAGTTAATGTGTTTTGTTGAAATAAAAGATAATTCCATAGCCCATAGCATCGCTATGGGTTGGAATCGAACGTAATCTACGCTCTGTAAGAGCACAATTCCTATTTGTTGAGGAATTATGCCCCTACAGGGCGTAAAATCTAATCTATCATCAGACCCACAGCGATGCTGTGGGCTATGGAATTATAAAATAAAAGGAAAATATTCAAACATACCTACATATTTACAATTTATATAAAGTATTATTACTACTTCCCGCTAGACACTTCAATAGTTACTGTACTACCTTTTTTCAATTCGGTATTTACAGCAGGTTTAGTGCTTACAACAATGCCTTTTGGCTGGGTTGATTGTATGATACTTTCCACAGGGCGCAGGTCTGCGTCATTTATCATTTGCCGGGCGGCCGATGATGTTTTACCGACCACTGCCGGTACTTTAACCCCTTGAACATTCTTAACATTTCCTGCGTATTTTGAAACTACAACGGCTAAAATGCCAACAACCACCAGACTCGTCAGTGCAATCATAATAACCATCACTAACGGCATTTTATTTTTATCTTTTGCCCGGGCAACGCGCTCCGCCATCGACTCGACCGCGCCTTCATGCTGAGAAACGACATCCAAAGCCTGGAACTCTTTTAATACTTCTTCTTTGGATACCGTACTATCTATCTCAAATTTTTCTACCATTTTTTATTTCACCGCCGTTTGATAAGCTGATAATACTATACCAAATCAATCCCAAAATTTCTATGGGGGAAACGCGAGTTCAGCTCATTAACGTTTATTTATTTTCACATCGATCAACAGGATTTATAAGATATTTAAATCATGTTTATCCTGTTAATCGATGTAAAAAAACACAAAAATCTACTTCTCAAACCCAAATTCTACTTCATTCGCCCAATGTTCTATCCAGTCAGGCTTAAAGGAAAGATTTCGTCTGGCTACGCTGCGGTTTTTCGTTAATTCCATACAGCCAACGCCGGTGTTGTCGTTTACACGGAAGGTGAACTTTATGGTTTGACCGGCATCCAGACGTTTTTTAACACCGGGGATTTCTGACCATGGAATGGCGCATTCTGTGATGCGGGTATTGCCGTCACGGGTGACCGCCAGGTTGCCGTTTTTCACCGGGCCATCAAATGGTGATGGCAATTGCCGTGGGTAGAAATGCTTGTTGGGCATTTGTGGGGTGCGGACTCGCCATATTTCGGTGCCTCCGCCATACTGCACAGCCACCGGATCCAACGAGTATTCATAATCGGTATCCCAGTAACCGGTAAATTTAGGCATAGTGCCGGGAGGACACGAGTACCATGGTTTTTCTTCGTCCGACATTACATTGAAGGCAATCTGAACATTATCGTGGTTAGGTGAACTGCCAAATGGAAGTTCCGGTCCCTTGCGATAGCTGTAATGGCGCACGCCTTCCGGCCATTTCATTGGTGTGGTGAACGGTT
>JBIJDE010000135.1:0-10741 GCA_044344305.1 Armatimonadota bacterium | reverse complement strand
AGGCAAGATGCCTGCGGTCCAACTTGCACTGGAACCGCAGGCTTCCAGCCTGCTCCCCGGTAGCAGTTTAGTGGCGATGAAAAAAGATAGTTAACCTGTAAATTTATTCAAACTTAATCCGGATTTTCCTTAATTTTACGTGCCGCTGAATTTTAACCGGGGGGCAGGCAAGATGCCTGCGGTCCAATTATATATCTTAAAAATGATTATTTTAAACTTAAAAAACCTTACATCCCATACAAACTCTTGAAATACTGTTCGACGATCTGTCTTTCTGCATCTGATAACGCGCGATTGTAAAAGACCATTTCTGCTATATATCCTCTTATTGGTGCAGAGTCGCCGCCACTGCCAAGGGTCATGGTGGTAGGGACTAAGAAGTTGGGGTCGCGTGGGGGGTATGCGTTGCCGTTTAAATAGGCGGTATATTTATCGCCGGATATCAGAGTAAGAATTTGCGGGCCATTATTCGGCATTTGTGAGGGATAATTTTCATGACGATTTGGCATGAATAAACCTACGTAACCATCGCCATTGCCGTTATACCGCCAATGTTCGCTGCCACCACCGTTATTTTGATGAATGATGGTGTAGCTATCCGCACTTACCGGACTATACAACACTATAAATGTCCCTTCGTTTTTCGCCCACCCCGGACTGAGATCGGGAACATTTAATCTATTATTTTCAAAATATACTGCCGGGTTACCATTTATGCCATCTGCCTTATAATATGGTCGTTCGCCAACATTCTGCTGGGTAGCGGTCAATATATTGCGATTACTGTCTGTCCATGATGATACCCGGCCTGTTTCGTCAATACCGATAGAACTGGCATCCTGTGCGTTAAACCATAACACCAGGCCGTCGGTAATTGGCAATTGCTGGGTATATGTAATGGCGGCACTGACTATTTTACCATTGGCCGTTATCTGGCATGGAACTCGGTCTTCTATATCCATCGCATACATATCAGTCTTGCCGGCAAGATTTTTCTCTAAATATGCCAAGAACTCAATATTAGGGGTGAAAAATGGCTGGCTGACAATGCCAGGGGTAGGGATTAACGTTTGATTACCGCCATCTATTGCCATAGAATATAACTGTGGACGACCGCTTCTCGAAGAAATAAATACTATCTTATCGCCACGACGATTAATCGTTGGCTCAGTTCCTTCCAATGTGGTGAGTTGTTTTTCAACATTGCCATCTTCGCTGATAGTGATACTGTAAAGATTCCACACGCCGTCGCGTTTCGACTGGTATATTATCATAGTGCCGTCAGCATTTGCTACCGGGTGCCTGTTTTCGTAGTTATCAGATACTATCTTTACCCTACCGCCACCATCGGATCGCATAGTATAAATCTCATAAAGATTTCCTATCTGGGTAATAAAAGCAATGGTTCTGCCATCGGCACTAAAAGTGGGGTCATATTTATCGCCTTCAGGTTTGGTTAATCTTATCTGTTCTAAAGTGCTTAACGTGAATCGATATATACCGGGATTTGAGTATGACAGGTTCTTGAATGTTTGGAAAAGAATCTTTTTTCCATCTGGACTGAATACCGGCTTATAACTGCCTTCCACGGTAAGCTTTTTCGGAGTATCCATTAAATTAGTGCTGTAAATCGCGCTGGTGCGAACATCCGGGTTATCGCAATAAACAAATTGTGATGGTGAAAATACAGGCGGATACATGCGAACAGCAGGAATATTATCTATCGGCAGACTGGGACTGGACCATTGCAATTGCACTGACCCGGCACCTGCTGGCTGGGTTGTCTGAAAAACTATATATACTAATTTATCCGCTTTCAGGTCGACTGCACCTGTTCGTATCGGAGCATCCTTTGCTGACCAATCATCGAATACCCGCTTGTTATTAACTATTAAACGAACACCACCGGTGGCAGTAGCGGTGAAGGTATAGGTTTCTGAAAATGCTGGCAACAAATAGCCGCGCCATAATATGGAAAAAGCACCCGGCTTGAAATCTGTTATCGGACCGGCGTCTTCTTTCCACGCCAGATTAATCGCATTGTCATATTTCACCACCCGGGTTCCCGACATATCCGGCTTTGAATAATAAGTGCCACGCAATCCAATACCCGGAGCCAGCATACCAGCAAATGATAGCGAAACCATCAATGCCCAGATTATAATTATATAAAAAACACGCATTTATTAACCTCAACAAGTGAAAGTATATAGATAACACAAATATACATCAATATTTATCTGTTTTGACACTATAAATATGAAATATATTTGTATTTTACGATGTTATCATTGATTATTTACAAATCTTCCATTCAGATAAATACTCTCTACAAAAAAGTTAAGTTAAAAGGCTCTTGAAAAAAACGGTGGGACAGACACCATCATGGCTTCACCACTCGGTGTCAGTCCCTGATTTACTCTCAAAAAAACATTAAACAACAATCTAACATTTAGAAAAAATATAAGTTTTGCAAAAGTCTGTAAAAAAAATAATTTTTTAATTTGACAATATATGATATTAGGAACATTGTAAAAGGATTAGTGTGTAAACAGATTTATACGTTAAATTTTTAGAAGAGCAGGTTTATTGTGAAGCTTAGGAATTATTTTGTTATTTTATTGCTTTTGGTATCATCATTGTTATCATTTGCTGCTGATTTGAAAGTTTCTATTATCGATGTCGGTCAAGGTGATAGTATATGCGTGGAAACTCCTGGTGGTAAAACCGTGTTAATTGACGCCGGAGATAACAAAGCAAGTAGCCAAGTTGTTAATTTTTTAAAATCGCGTAAAACGAAACAGATAGATTTACTCATTCTCACCCATCCACACGTTGACCATTATGGTGGAATGCCAGCAGTTATCAACATTTATAATGTCGGTAAATATTGGGATAATAATTTTTTCAAATCTTCTAATGTATCATTTCAATCGTTGAAAGCATTATTATCCAATAAAAAAATATCCAGTGAGAACGTTATGGCAGGAAAGTATTTAGAAATAGGCGGGGCAGTATTCAACGTGATCGCACCATCTATTGCAGATAGCGTAAATCCAAACAATAACAGCATCATCATTCGACTAACATATGGAATACGGACATTTTTATTAATGGGTGATGCAGAAAAAGAAGAACGTGACACTGTAAATAACTGGATGACATGTGATGTATTAAAAGTTTCCCACCATGGCAGTTCTAACGGCACTGACAGAAAATTCATTAATACAATTCGACCATTGGCAGCAGTAATATCTTTTGGACTTAATAATTCCTATGGTCATCCGGCGACTTCTGTTGTTTCAGCACTCAGTTTAACCCCTACCAGTAAAACGGCTACAGAAGGAACAATAACATATTCAACTGATGGTAAATCCTTATCTATCTATAAAATGGGTGTAAATACAGTGCCAACACAAGTCGACAAACAAGGTAACGTTACAAATTCCGATGGTTCTGAAGTAATCGTATATATTACTAAATCCGGTGAAAGTTATCATTTGAAAAAATGCAGATATGCTAAAAACACAACTTCAATCTCATTGAAAGACGCTATTGAACAAGGATACAGAGCGTGTAAAGTGTGTAAACCGTAGAAATATATAGTATTCTCGCTTACAGCAGTTCCTCGACAATCTCTACAGCTGTGCGTACGCAACATTTGCATACTTTCTCGCGCAGGTTATTTGCCGCAACAAAATCTTTGCCTTCCTGGGTAGCCAGGTCTGCATCCTGCAATAATATTTTGCAACAGCACGAACCGTGTATTGCTTCAAATCGTTTAATAAACTCTGTCGTTTTTGTGTAAGTATTCTCAGTGAATGACCTGCCCTTTCCTTCACCTTGCCCGTATCTCAAGCCGAGAGCCATGATAGCACCGCTTACCGCTCCGCACATTTCCTGACGACGGGAAATACCACCACCAAAACCACAGGAAATCCGTAATAACACATCAGAGTCAATACCAAACTCATCAGTAAATGCCCATAATACCGATTGAGCGCAGTTATAACTCGCTTCAAACTTCTTGACCGCTAATTCACTGATTGTATTCATTTAGTCTCCTTAAAAGGGTGGCGGGAGATATGGGAAGAATGAGAGGGATGGGAATGATGGGAGAAACTAATTCTCGACCTTCCCGAACCTTCTAAAAGAGGGGAGGATTTCTCTCTTCCCTCTTCTCTCTTCATTTTTCCATAGGTGTAACACCGGTTTTTTTGCCGTTTAGGAATGTCAGGCGATATAGCATTACAGATTGTTGGCGATTGGTGTCAGTTACTACTACTGCCACATTATGCGGTCCATCTTTGAATAGTGGTGTTGCAATGTCAAATTTATGAGGTCCGGCTCCGGGTAGACGTATTGTTTCTACCAGGTCAATTACTATGCTGGTATATGCCACCGGTCCAGAAGTTCTTATTTCGCAATGGAGCATACCACAATATGGCTCACTGACCGCAGTACCACGTGGTGTTGCCGATTTACTCATATCAACACCATTTAACAGCATAATAACTTCTGCCTTGGGTGGTGGTGGTACATCAATATCTTTCAACGATTCATGAACATTATTCAAAACATCCTGGGTAGCGGTAATGCGCAGTTCTGTCGGTGATGATACCTGCATTACTAAATCAGGATATATTTCACGCAATTTTTTCATGGCAAATTGTGCGTTAATACTGCCAAGAGTGAGAATTTCCGTCACCGGCGGTGGCGGTGCATCCATCTCTTTTAAATCCGTGACAGCTTCATTAACCTGTGCTTCCGGACCGGTCAACAAAACCTGATTATCTTCGGCAGGTTCAATTTTTACTAATTTATATTTGGCATTTACCGCTGCAATTGCATCTTCTAAAGCAAGTCGTTCCAACTTCAGCATAACATCTATAGGTAGCGGTGCCGGGGTATCATACTTTATCAGCATGTCGGCAGCATCTTTCACCACATTTTCCTCACCGCTTAAAATCACATCGCGTGCGCCTTGCGCCTTAGCTATTACCGGGTGCTTGCGCGTTTTCAGGTAGTCTATTGCTTCTAAAGCGGTATATTCTTTCATCGTCACCGTTTGTGATACCGTTTTTGCTGTAGTTTTATAATCATCCTTGGGAACAATTAGCGGATTACGTAAATCAATCCAATCTATCGGTGATTTTACTAATGGTACTGCAATGGCGTTAGGAAATTTCTGTTCGGTTACTGAAGTATCTATCAATACGGCAAATGCTATCACTGTTTGTGCCGCGCTTAACGAATATGCCGTTGCCTCTGTTTCGCCGAAATTAAAGCTGCCGGGTATTTTCCCATTATCGCCCTCCAACCATCCTAATACTTGAAGTGCATATTTTCCAAGGTCTTTTGTCAGAACCGGTTTTTCAACGATATTTTCGGTTATCGGTTCAAACTTATTATCTGTTACAGGTGGTTGTAAGGTGGTTAATGACAATGTTATTTCATCAGGAAATTGTCCTTCATCGCTCCATTGCGATACCGCCCGCAATAATAATTCAAAAGAGTTTACAGCGGAAATAGTCACCACTTTGCCTTCACGAGTTGACAAACTATAACCAGCAGGAAGATATCCGCTTTTTTTTGCAGTGCGTACCATGGATTGTGCTAACAGCCATACTGTGCGGCCGCTAAAAAGTGTTTCGGCAGCATTACAGAATGTTGTAGTTAGAATGAATATTAAAATCAGCGATATTATATTTTTTTTCATAAATGTCCTGCAGATCTAATTACTTTGACAGGTTAGCCTGTCAGATGTTCCTATTTACGGAGTCGGTTTTAAATCAATTTTTTCAGTTTTACCATCAACCACCGTTATTTTAGCGGTTATTGGTTTACATGTTGGCACATATACTGAATAGGAGTAATTTCCTGCCGGTAATGGGAAACGTTCCACTTTATCTCTTATTGTTAATATATACGGATTTGCATAAAAATCATTAAATTTGCCGCTAAGATTTATTCTTAGTGGATAAGCAACCGTAATGGCAGGAGGGGGAACAATAGTAAATACCAGTGAACTGGAGGCTTTGACCACTTTGCAATCTTTAATTCGTATAGGTTCTGGTTTACTATCAGCTATTGTCACATTCGCAAATATATAATAATCCGGGTCGCGGGCAACAATCATTATCTGATAAGTATCTGGCAATAATCCTTTTATCGTAACCAATCCATCAGCACCAGTACCCGCTGTCAATACTGTCGTTCCACGACTTTTAGGAATTATATAGCATAAAGGATTATTAACTTTTACCTTTTCTGTGCCATCTATTACTTCTAATTCAACCGGGGTCATTCGTGGCAATTGCCATTCATAAATATTCGCACCTTCGGTAATATTAATCTCAACCGGTCCAAAACGAAACCCGTAAGACCCCAAAGTTACAAAAAACTCATGCTTGCCAATAGATAATCCTATCAAATTAACTTCGCCATTTTTCACAATTATCTGTGCGGTACCATCTCGTCGTTTTATTTCACCAGTTACCAAATATAATTCCGGCACCATACCAGTATCAATACCAATGGGTACATTATCCGGGCTGGTTATCACTACCCGCAACCAGCACTCCTCACCCACAGGTTGAGCAAACAACGGCACAGCTAAAAGCAATATTAAAAAACAAAGAATGACCTTCACGATTTTATTATACAATAATTTAATACCATAGGGAATGAATTAATTATAAGTTCACCTTTTATTAATTGCCATTTATTTCACATCGATGAATATCGATAAAAAAGATTCTTAAATCAGGACTTTGTTTTTCAATACAAATTTTCTTAAAAATGGTCACTTCGACAGGCTTAGCGACCGATCATAGAGCTTGTCGAAGTGACCTTAAACGAAAGTTTTGTAGATTAATTTTATCTTTTCAATCCTATTAATCGATGTAAAAATAACAAGTCTACAAAAGGTGAATTAATACCGGACGTTTACCAATACGCATGGCACCATTTCGCCATTTGGTGTGCGTATGGCGGTTATGGTCATTTGTTTATTGCCATCTTTATTTTTTAACGCTGGCAAGTCAATATCCAACAACAGCGATACTGCAAATCCGCTGAGTGCCCATTTGCCGGAATCGTTTATCAAATTGCTCGATGAATAACTGTTATCTGCCAGCAACATCAGTCCACCGTACCCAACACCTAATGCCCCGGTGAATAGTCCAGCTTTTATCGCTTTGCCAAATCTGCCAGTTACATTTGTACTACCTTTAGGGTCAGTTGGTTCCGTTACCACCAACCATTTTCCATCAACACCTTGTTTCATATTTTCTTTTACTATTTTATCCAAAGTAGCTGCGCGGTCTTTGCTGGCTGGATGGTCAAGAAATATTTTGGGTTCACTGTTCGGGTATTTATCCGCCATTTTATTCCAGATATTAACGGTTGCACGCGGGTCATAGCCAGCCTTTACCGCCATTACCAGACCCTCACGATCAGCACGATATTCCTGAGTGCGGCTAAAACCTTTCTGCATGAATAACAGCAGCATCCCCTGACTGGTCGCGCTTTTCCCATCATCGCCAAATATTATCGCATTTATCACACTGACAGCGGTCAACTTTGCTATTTCACTACTGGCGTCCTGATGATTATTATGGATTATTTCGTGTGCAATTACCCCCGCTAACTCATCTTCGCTTTTCATATCGTCCAATAAACCAGTCCACACACATACTACATCCGGCGATGACATGCCAGCACTGGCAAAGGCGTTCCATTCTTTCTTTTCCATCACATAAATGCGGTAATCTTTCATCATTCCGGCCGCGGTGAACTTTGCTACTACATTTTGCACCAGTTTAGAATTATTGCCAGAATAATCCCTTGCATTCGTAAAGCGTGCATTATTCATATCTTTTGATACTGCTCGCATAAAATCATCCGGCGCGTAACTCTTTGCCGCATCCTGTGAAAAAGCAGTCGCGATGAACAGAAAAAACAGCAACGAAAAATATTGACGAAAACGATTCATAACTCTACCATCCTTTATGTAACTTACAATTAAATTTAACCACAAAAAGTCGATTAAATCAATATAGCAGGACTTTCTCTTAAGGTCACTTCAACAAGTTCAATGACCGGTCGCTGAGCCTGTCGAAGCGACCATTTTTAAACAAATTTCTTTCGCAAAGCGAAATTCTTGTTAAAAATCTACTGATAATGAAACCCATAAAAAACAAGTGGCATCGGAATAAATCCGATACCACTTGTTTTAATTATTTATGACTAATGTTTAGAGATTTTCAAATCTCATACCATCGAGATAAATACTTCCGCTACCGACAAAAAGCGGCCAAACACGTAAAACAGATCCATTATAACCACCGCCGCCACAATCGCTGCGTCGAATGGTTACCTGGGTCCAGTCGCCTACTACCAGGGTCGTATTTAAGATGGAAATATTTGGCGTGCCATCCCATACTAATCCACCAGTCCATGCGCCTGCCCCAAGTGATATTCCTTTTGTCGCACTGGCTCCAGTAGTAGGGGTAAAGCCCATTGCCAATCTGGTAGGTACAACCGATGATGGAATATAGTACCAGAATCTAAATACAGTACTGTCAGAAGTCCAATTCACACTGAGGTTATTAGTTTCCCACTGAGGATTGCCTGAACCGGGAAGTACTAATGCGCTAACACCGGTTACAGGTAAAGACCCCGGAACGGTTGCTCCACTTGTAGCTCCAAATGGCCCATTAGAGTAATTTGAACCATAAACCGGGTTCAATGTTCCATCATCATCCCAAATTAAATTGGTGACACCACCAGTCTGTTTATAATATGGCAATGGATACTTAAAACCATAAAATGCATAATTTAAAGCAGCCAAATCAGTTGATGATGCCTTGATTATTCCTACATGACCATCTGCATAGCTGCAAATTACATTACCTTGATGACGGGCAGTGTCAAATAATTCAGCAGTGGTATGACCTTTTAACAGTCCGAGTCCGGTGAGACTGGTGCCGGAAGGTACAGAACTTGCCGGTAATGGACCGACAGAATTTAGACCGTAATTCTCATTCAGACTCTGCCAACCGGCAGGAATAGTGCTTTGCAAACCGTCGCCAGTGAGAATGGCTGCTGACGGATCGGATAATTTGCCAATTGACATTGCTGACATGTGAAAACCATCAATGCCGCCATTGTATAAATAAGCAAGTGGAACTGACTTGCCAGCGGATGGACACATTAATACACCCGGATCAATCTTTGTTGCAGACCAGACAGTTGACGTAGATGGCAGGGTTTCGTCATGGTCTTGGGCATACATTTGTAAAGTCGCTGCAATCTGTCGCTGATTGCTGGTACAGGTTGTTTGCCGTGCTTTTTCACGAGCGCGAGCAAATACAGGGAACAGAATAGCGGCTAAAATTGCAATAATCGCAATTACAACCAACAATTCGATAAGGGTAAACCCTCGTTTTGATTTAACAGATAACATTAAATTATACCTCCAATTTAAATACCGGATTATTAATATAATCCGGTTAACAGTAATTCTAAATCTTGCCATTTAAACTGTCAATATAAATATACCCATTTCTTAATTATATTCTTTAATTTTATCAATATTTTTTCACAGTTAACATTAAAATGGTTCCGTATCCACAATTCTTGTGGCATAATTACTGATAGAAACATTGAAATTAATAATCGCCATTTATTGCTGACTAATAAGGAGTCAAACACGCATTATGAATACTCCGTTACACCATGTGACAATGAAAGATGTTGCCCGACATTGTGGGGTTGGCGGTTCTACGGTACAGCGAGCATTAAGTGATGACCCGCGAGTAAAGGCATCAACTAAAGAACGAGTATTAGAAGTAGCACGAGAGTTAGGTTATAACCCCGCCCACCACGAGGCCGCACGACGCATGGTATTGCGCCGACAAGGTCGTGATATAACTAATTATGCTGTTGGTTTGTTAATGCCCCACGCTTTTGAAGAAGTTCCATATTTTTTCCGCATTTTTCAGGGTTTGATAAATATATTCGCATCAAAAGGATATGCAGTCATTACGTTTTCTTTTGGCACAGATTATCACCCTAACCCCGTTTCACTACCGTCAGTATTCTTTCGTGGTGAAATAGACGGTTTGATTTTAATCGGTCACCCAAAAGATACCATGCCTTTGATAACTCAATTGCGCAACGATACCGGTTTTGGCCCTCGACGACCGATGATATCTATGATTAATTATATTCCTGATGTTGAAACAGTCACTACAGATGACGTCAGTGGAGCATACCAGGCAACACAACATTTGCTGAAATTAGGACATACAGATATTCTACAATTAACCCTGACAAACTTTGGCAAGCTGGATGAACGGTTGCAAGGTGTTAAACAAGCATTGATTGAAGCTGATTTATCACCTGAAAAACATCTGCATTTCTTTGAAATAACCGATTACAAAGAGACTGCAGAATGGCTTGATCCGGTGTCACTCACCGGCATATCACGACAGCCATCATCTCAAGATGTTGACCTTTCTTTATCGCATCCAATGCTGACAGCCTTGAAAAAAAATCCAGAAATTACCGCCATTCTCGCATTGAATGACACCTGCGCGATTCAAGCATGGGCAGTTTTGCAACAAGCCGGATTAAAGGTACCGGAAGATATCAGCATAATTGGTTTTGATGATGTAGAACAATCTATCACTCTTGACGGACAATTAGGATTAACAACCGTTCATCTGCCGTTAGT
>JBIJDE010000134.1:0-10755 GCA_044344305.1 Armatimonadota bacterium | reverse complement strand
TATAATATCAGTAATTTGTCTTGCAACACCGCCAGCAAATGATTCAGTTAGATGGCATATCAACATTTTTTTTTGGCCTCGGTTTAGCTATATGTAACATCATTTGCATGGTACCCAATACTATTTGTCCATCAAGTAGAAATGAGCTGTGTTTTATGTAATAAATATCATACTTCAATTTATTAATAACATCATCAATCCCCGCATCACCACCTTGATGTAACTGTGCCCATCCAGATAAACCGGGTGGTACCAATAGACGAACTTTATAAAATGGCACGGACTGTGATAGGCCTTCAATTATTTCTGGTCTTTCCGGACGTGGACCTACCAGGCTCATTTGACCAGTAAATACGTTCCAGAATTGTGGTAATTCATCAATTGCAGTCATACGTAAAAACTTCCCAACAGGTGTAATCCGTGGGTCAGTTTCACCAGACCATTGTATACCTTCAGATTCTGCATCTACACGCATTGTGCGTAATTTATATATAGCAAACAACTGACCTGCCATACCCATACGCATTTGTTTATAAAAGATCGGTCCTTTTGAAGTGAGCTTAATGATTATTGCAGATAAAAAAAGTAGAAGTATTACAATCGGCGATGTAATTACGACAAAAATAATGTCCCCTATACGTTTAAAAAATTCCCAATTTGGCGTGGGAATTTGTAATCCTCGTGGCATCACCCAATCATTGTCATTTTTCAAAATTGGAATTTTCTCTTCTAAAAGTTCATATAATTCATTAATATCGATTAATTCCTCAGCGAAAATCAGACTCGATATTCTGTCAAATTCCAGATTATTCATACGCATATCCATTGCTATCACATACACTGCACATTCTGGTCGACGAAGTGGGAGAGAATCCTGAATATTATAAATTTGTTCCTCGATGATTATATCCTCACGTTGGGATAATTCATCCAACAATTGATTGTATTCTTCTGGAATATTATATGGAATAACTTGAATAATCGGTTTTCGATAACAGAATGAAATAACTAAATGGAATAATAATCCTATCGTAGCTATTACTGACAATGAAAGTGCCCCACCGTGAATATACCAATTGTTCCAAGTTCCAGCTAAACCATGATGATACCAGTTACCACCAGCAGCAGACCAAATAAAAGCACAAACAAAGATAAATAAAGAAGCAAATAATACTGATAAAAATACTCGCCATTGCGGATGCAAATAGCGGGGATTTTGGCCACCTGCAATATATATTCCAATCAACCATGCTATACCTGATACATATCCTTCAGAATGCATGAAAGGTGCACCAATAAAAGATGCATATAACCACCACCCGAGGATAATCAGAATATCACCTTGTCGTATTTTAGTTTCTATTTGTCTTGTATGTGTAAATATCCGCATCTGTTATATATTTTATCAAATGCTGAGAAATATTACTATTTATTTATTCCCATTGATTTTTAAAGACCATAAATCATCAGTTTCTACTTGTGACAACTTGATTTTCAATGCTCCGACCGAATCATTTATCTGTTTAATAGTTTTTCCGCCAATAACCGGGTAAACAGGATAATCAACTGCCATCAATGCTGCTAACGCTACTTGATTCATAGAAACAGAATATTTATCAGCTAAGATTTGCATATAATCGAGAATTTGAAAGTTAATATCATTACCAAAAGATTCCATCATGCGTAATTCCTTTCCTTCAGAATATTGTGCACCACGATAATACTTTCCACTAAACCATCCTGTAGCTTGTGAGCTATAAGCCATAACCGGAAACTTATTTAATAGATACCAATCATGTGATTTTTCATCAAGTTGTGCAAGAGTTGGGTCGCCAATATTTTTATTCACCGCCATATTCATGTAAATCTGATTTAAAACAAAACCTTCAGCCCCTATTTCTTTTGCAACATTAATAGCTTCTGCAACCCGTAAAGGTTGCCAATTTGAACACCCATAATGACGAATTAAACCAGCTTTTCGTTTTTCTTCAAGAACAGATAATATCTCAATAACAGGTATTGTAGGGGCATCACGATGGAGTAAATAAAAATCAACATAATCCATTTGAAGGCGTTCAAGACTCTCATTCAAATCAGATGTAATATCTATATTACTCATACGTGTTACATTCATATTACTCAATGGTGGATGAGAACCTTTTGTGACAATAGTCACATCTTTTCTTATATTATGTTCTTTTACCCATTCACCTAAAGTTCTTTCGCTTTTTCCTATGCCATCTGGCAACCATGCCGCATAAATATGTGCGGTATCAAAACTATTACAGCCTGAATTATAAAATTCATCCATTAATAAAAATGAATTATCTATATTAATAGATGAACCAAAATCGGCAACGCCAAGTATCAATGGTGACATTTGTAATTTCATAATTTCCATCCTTTCTGCATTTAAGATGCTATGATTTTTATTTCAATTAATGTATTATATCTTCACCTAAATAAACCTTTAATTTGGAGGCGAAAATGCGTTACGGTTATTTTGATGATAGTAACAATGAATACGTTATAGAAAGACCAGATACTCCTAAAGGCTGGATAAACTATAGCGGATCACGAAATTATGGCTCAGTTATTACTAATAATGCTGGTGGATATTCTTTTTACCGCTCACCTGCATTTGGCAGATTTTTAAGATTTTGGCATAATGCTATACCATATGATCAACCAGGAAGATATATCTACTTACGTGATGATGATGATGGAGATTATTGGAGTGGTTCATGGCAACCGGTGGGAAAGCCATTAGACAAATATGAAACCACCTGCAGATTTGGAACACAATATACTGTTATTAAAAGTATATATGCCGAAATTGAATCTGAAACTACATATTTTGTGCCATTAAACCAAAACTTCGAATATTGGAAAGTTAAAATAACAAATAATAGCAGTAAAATACGCAACTTAAGCATATATACCTATATTGAATTTTCCAGCGAATGGAACTTCTTTCAAGATCATTTCAACTTGCAATATAGCGGGTTCATAGTAAAAACTAAAATAGATAATGGGATTGCTGAATGTTCAAGCCTTGGTAATTTACCTGCCGATAAAGATAATTTTGCAAATGGTGATCAGGGGCGATGGTCTTGGATTACTTTAGCCGGAACGAATATTACCGGTTATGAATTAGATCGAGAGGCATTTATTGGACCTTACCGCAGTTATAACAATCCTCAAACAGTAGAAAATGGCGTTTGTGTTAATACCACAGCTTTCGGTGATAACGGTTGTGGCTCATTACAAACCAAAATCATGTTACAACCCGGGGAATCAAAGGAATTTTTAGTAATAATGGGGATTGGTAAAGGCAGTGAAGAAGGAGCTAAAATTAAAGAAGAATATGGTACTTTGGAAAAAGCAGAAGAAGAACTTACTAAGCTCAAGGACTGGTGTCATTCTCGACTTGGTTTCTTCACCGTAAATTCGCCTGATGAAAACTTCAATCACATGATAAACGTTTGGAATGCATACAATTGCTTGATGACGTTCAATTGGAGTCGTTCGTGTAGCCTTATATATACTGGCGAAGGACGCGACGCTTTAGGATATAGAGATACAGTTCAAGATTTAATGGGAATAACTCACGCAATACCTGAAGAAGCTCGCGAACGAATTGAGCTAATGATAACCGGACAAAACTCCACCGGTGGTGCAATGCCAGAAATTAAACCATATGCACATATTCCTGGTAATATGCCTCAAACTAAAGCTGAAGATTATCGTAGTGATGATTGCTTGTGGTTGTTTAATGCAATTCCAAATTATGTTGCTGAAACAGGTGATGTAAATTTCTACAAAAAGATTTTGCCATATAGCGATGAAGGCGAAGGTAATGTCTTTGATCATCTAAAACGTGCTATAGAATTTAATCTAAACCGTACCGGAGTACATGGGTTACCATGTGGTTTAAAAGCTGACTGGAATGATTGTTTAAAATTAGGTTTTAATGGTGAATCTTTATTTGTAACTTTCCAATTAAGATTAGCTCTAAAAGTTTATGCTGAAATTGCATCTTTATTAAATGAAAATGCTGAAGAAAAATGGGCAATTACAGAATTGGAAAAGCTGGACATTGCAATACAAACTTTTGCTTGGGATGGAGAATGGTTCAAACGCGCTTTTCGTGAAGATGGGACTGTCTTAGGTTCAAATGAATGCGAAGAAGGAAAAATATTCCTAAACTCACAAAGTTGGGCTATCCTTAGTGGTGCGGCTACTGATGAACAGGCTTCCAAAGCATTAGAATCAGTAAACAAATTACTGGCAACTGAGCATGGTATTATGTTGTGTTGGCCACCATACATTAAAGAAAGTCATAAAGTAGTTCGAGCAGTATTATTCAATCCTGGACAAAAAGAGAATGGTGGTTTATTTAGTCAAATTCAGCCATGGGCTGTTATGGCTGAAACTCTATTAGGACATGGAGATCGGGCTTACCAATACTATAATGCTTTTATGCCAGCAAGATATAACGATATGGCTGAAATACGTAAAATCGAACCTTTTGTTCATTGTCAATCTACATCAAGTCCAGATTCAGAAAAGTTTGGTACATCACATGTTCCATGGCTAAGTGGTACTGCAGCGTGGGCATACTTTGCAGGTACTCAACATATTTTAGGCGTTAAACCATCCATAGATGGTATCTCAATAGATCCATGTGTACCATCAACCTGGACAAACTTCACAATTCAACGCATTTTCCGTGGAAAGAAACTCAATATCACTGTTGATAATTCAAATGGTGTTCAACAAGGTGTAATATCTATTATCATTAATAATGAAATAATTAATGGTTCTTTTATACCAATTGATAAAATACGAGAAAATAATGAAATTTTAGTTAAAATGGGGTAAAATAAACCCATGAAAAGAATTATACTTTTTATGGCTTTTGCTTCAACTGTATTATTTGCCGCAGATTGGACTTCATTCCGCGGCAATCAGCAAATGAATGCCATATCTACGTCAATATTTCCAGAAAAACCATCATTATTATGGAGTTATGATGCCCCTGATGCTGTGGAATCTACTCCTATAGTAGTAAATGATACGGTTTATACCGGTTGTAAAGATGGTAGTTTTCTTGCGATAAATTTATCAACAGGTAAATTAAAATGGAAATTTCCTAATGATGCGCCGATTTCTTCATCTGCTTTATACTTAAACAACAGATTGTATTTCGGTGATGAAAGTGGGATATTTCATGCAATTAATTTACAAGGTAAAGAAGTTTGGAAGTTCTCTATAGATGAAAAGATTATATCTTCAGCTAATACAGATGGCACAAATATTATTTTCGGTTCTTATGATAATTCACTCTATTGCCTTAATCAGGATGGAAAGAAAATATGGTCATTTAAAACCGAAGCACAAGTTCATTGTTCACCATGCATTGCAGAAAACAGGGTAATTATTGCTGGTTGTGATGGTAAAGTGCGAATTATTGATGTAAAAACAGGCAAGCAAAAAATTGCTGTAAATATTGAAGGCAACATCTCGGCATCACCAACATATTATCAGCATAATGTTTATCTTGGTACATTAAATGGTACTTATTTAGCTATCAATATTCAAACCGGTAAGGTTATCTGGAAAAAAAATGATAAAGAAAATGGTTCTATTTATGCTTCAGCTATTGTTAATGACAAAATTGTAGTATTCGCAGATAGAAATGGGAAAATATCAGTTTTATCAAGATTGAATGGAAAGATTGTTTATGAATATAGAATGAAAAAAGGAATTGACTCATCTCCTATTTTCTCAGGCAATATATTTTTTATCGGCAGTGATGAAGGGTTAATAGTCGCATTAAGTAATTCAAAAACTAAAAAAATATCATGGTCATACAATACCGGAGACATGATAAAGTCATCTCCTATCATATCTGGGAACAAAATGATTATCGGGTGCAATGATGGCACAATTTATTGTTTTGGGAAAAAATAGACTTGTCCGGTAATAAGGATTATTCCCAGACAAGTCTAATACTTTACAAACTATTCGTATTTAATATCATCAAGGTAAAAATCTGCTGTTTGCCTGGAACTGTAAAAACAAATCCGCTTATAATACTGGTCATATCTTTCTTATCCAGATTGATTGAATATTGTTTCCATTCATTTGTCAGTTTCAATGCTTTTAATTCACATTTGCTGGTATCATAAGATTTTTTATCATTTGATTTTGCTACTCCACCGAAAGCAATATTCACTTCTTTGTCTCCATTTTCACCTTTAGACCAGAAAGAAAGTTTTTTAGCACCGGTAAGATTATACCCACCTTCCATAGCACCCCAATTTTTTGCAGGTGACTGCCAGAATATTCCTGCCCAACCGTTATTTGCCTTATAATTAACTTTATAAAACACAGCCATCCCCTAGTAATTTACAAGCTTACAAATTCATATAGGATAACTGTTGAGTAAATATAAAAATCCCCCTTTTAAAGGAGGATTTTTTTGTTATATATTTTTCTCAACTATTCTCATTCTATTCAATGCTCTTAACATTGATAACCTGGCACGTTCTATATTAACTTCATGGTCACCGACATTTATTCTCTCCAATGCGCGTTCATGAGCTCTGCGAGCGCGTTCAAGATCGATATCTTCTGCAACTTCTGCTGAATCAGCAAGTATCAATGTTTTCTCTGCTGTTATTTCAATAAAACCACCACTTAAGGCAAATCTTTTGACATTTCCAGTTTCATCAGTTATTACTAACTCACCAGTTTGAAGTGCTGTTACCATTGGTACGTGACCACGCAATACTCCAAAACTACCAGTTATTCCTGGAGCAACAACCGAAACCGATTGTCCTGAATATAATTGTCTGTCTGCCGATAAAATAATGACATCAAAGGTTGCCGCCATTAGTTACTCCCTTTGCGAGCCTTTTCAATAGCATCATCTATATTGCCAACCATGTTGAAAGCGACTTCAGGTAAATCATCATATTTACCTTCAAGAATGCCTTTAAAGCTCTTAATAGTATCCTGCAGTGTTACATACTTACCTGCTAATCCTGTAAATGTTTCAGCAACGAAGAATGGCTGCCCAAGGAATCGTTCAACTTTTCTGGCGCGTGAAACAAGAGTTTTATCATCGTCAGATAATTCATCAATACCAAGAATGGCAATAATATCTTGTAATTCTTTATATCTTTGTAAAATAACTTGAACATCACGAGCTACCTGATAATGTTCTTGCCCTACAATTACCGGGTCGAGAATACGCGATGTTGAGGCTAATGGATCAACTGCGGGATATATACCACGTTCTGCAATCTTTCTTGATAATACTGTAGCTGCATCAAGGTGAGTCATTGTGGTTGCAGGTGCCGGGTCTGTAATGTCATCAGCAGGGACGTAAATTGCCTGGAGGGATGTAATTGAGCCTGTTTTTGTTGAGGTGATTCTTTCCTGCAATTGACCCATTTCAGATGCTAAAGTCGGTTGATAACCTACAGCAGCTGGCATTCGTCCAAGCAGAGCTGAAACTTCAGAACCAGCCTGTACAAAACGGTACATATTATCAATAAATAACAACACATCCTGATGTAATTCATCTCGATAATATTCCGCCATGGTTAACCCGGTTAATGCAACACGCAAACGTGATCCTGGTGGTTCATTCATTTGTCCAAATATTAATGAGGTTCTCGCCAAAACACCAGACTCTTCCATTTCACGATAAAGGTCATTACCTTCACGAGTTCTTTCACCTACGCCACAAAATACTGATGAACCGCCATGAACTGTTGCGATATTTCTAATTAATTCTTGAAGAAGTACTGTTTTTCCAACACCAGCACCACCGAATAGACCAATTTTACCACCCTTTGGATATGGCGCTAAAAGGTCAACGACTTTAAATCCTGTTTCAAAAATTTCACTTACAACACCTTGATCTTCAAATTTTGGTGGATCACGATGAATCGGCCATTTTTCTTTAACATCAATTGGTCCCATTTCATCAATAGGCTCTCCGAGAACATTAAATAAACGCCCTTTACATCCTTCACCAACCGGTACCATAATAGGCGCACCTGTAGCCCTGACTTCCATACCACGTTTTAAACCGTCAGTAGCGGACAATGATATTGTACGAACAACATCATTACCAAGATGCTGAGCAACCTCAACAATTAAAGTACGATTATTAGCCGGGTCAGCAATTTCCAAAGCATTATAAATCTCTGGTAATTGTCCGGAAGGAAAACGAACATCGACAACAGGTCCAATAACCTGGTCAATCTTTCCTATCACACCGGCAGTGTTTGTTCTTTCAGTTAAATTCGTCATAATTTTTATCTCACCGTAATTCGGCTTATTTCCGGTTCTCCGGATTTTTATGGTGCCATGAATCCCATGGCTTGATATAGTTTGTCTAATGTCGGTTTTGCAAGTTCTCTCGCACGACCAGCATTTCTGCGTAATAAGGCATCAATTTGCTCTTTATCAGACATCAGGCTATTATATTTTTCTGTAAAGGGTCTAAATGATTCAATTAACAAATCAGTTAAATCCGCTTTTAAAGCAGCGTTTCCTTGATCTGCATAATCTAAAGCAATCTTTTCTGGTGTAGAGTTCGCAAAAGCAGCGAAAATTGATAATAGATTTGCAACACCTGGTCTATTATCCGGGTCATAAGTAATTCCCATTATTGAATCCATAACAGCTTTTCTAATTTTTCTTTTTATTACTTCTGGTGAATCAAGCATTGCTATAAAATTATTTTCATTAGGGTCTGACTTAGACATTTTACTAGTAGGATCCTGTAAACTCATTACCCTCGCACCAACTTTTGGTATATACGGATCAGGAACATTGAATATTTTACCGTATAGGTTATTAACTCTTTCAGCAATATCACGCGTTAACTCTAAATGCTGTTTTTGATCAGCACCAACCGGCACTAAATTTGCTTGATATAATAAAATATCAGCAGCCATCAATACTGGATAATCAAATAGTCCAACTCCAATATTCTTTTCTGCTTTACCTTGAGTTTTATCTTTAAATTGAGTCATACGAGATAATTCACCCATATAAGCATGGCAATTTAATAACCAGGTCAACTCAGTATGAGCAGGAACATGAGATTGGATAAATACTATCGCTTTTTCCGGGTCAATTCCCGCAGCAATATATTGTGCAGCAAATGAACGACACCTATCTGCGAAGACTTTTGTATCTTGTCGAACGGTAATCGCGTGCAAGTCAACTATACAGAATAAACAATCATACTCATTCTGTAGCATTGTCCAGTTTTTAATGGCCCCAAGATATCCCCCTATAGTCAAATGACCAGAAGGTTGAATACCGCTAAAAATTACTTGTTTTTTCTGATTTTCAGTCATATTACCTTAACGCTTCTGCAGCCCCAACGATATCACCTAATTCGGTGGTAATAGCAGCCTGGCGTGATTTATTATATTCCAAAGTCAAATCAGTAATCATTTCGTCAGCATTTTCAGTTGCTAATGACATAGCAGCAACACGAGCTGCATGTTCTGATGCAACAGAAGAAATAACCGCTGTAAACAACATTGTTCTTAAATAACGAGGCAATAAAGCATTAAGAATTTCTTCTGAAGTAGGTTCATAAAGATAATTACCAGTAGGCTCATCATCATTTGGAGGTTCTAAAGGCAATAATCTAATATTTACAACTTTCTCGCCGAAACGTGTATAAATTAAATCAACTTGATCAACTTTTTGTTCAATATATAATTGCCCAATATAGTCAGCTAAAGCGGCTATTGTACTAAACTCAGGATGCGACCCTAAAGGTGAAACTGTAGTATTAATTTCATACCCCTGTCGGCGGATAGAATCAGATACTTTTCTTCCGACTGTAACCATAAGGGGATTGATTTTTTCATCGATCCATTTTTTTGCAGTTAATACTGTTTCTTTTATAATTGTAGAGTTGTAACTACCAGCCAGTCCTTTATCAGCACTTACAGATACTACTAATGCATTTTGTACATTTCTTCGTTGCATCAAAGGATGATTAGAATCAGAGGCATCAAGCCTTGATACTAATCCGCGTAATGCATCAGCATAAGGACTGGCAGCCTTAATACGCTCTTCAGCCTTACGCAACTTAATATTTGATACCGTTTTCATGGCCTTTGTTATCTTTTGAATGTTGATAACGGTACGTATTTTTCGCTGAATATCACGAGTAGACAACATATTAATTAGCCTTAAATTGTGACTTAAATTCTTTAACAGCATTAGTAATCTGTTCAGTTAATTCGTTGTCGATTGCTTTTTTCTCTATAACTGTTACAGGTATCTGAGGATAACGATTCATAATGAAAGCCTGAAATTCTTTCTCAAATCGTTTAATTGCAGATACTGGAATATCGTCAAGATAACCATTTGTACCAATCCATAACAATAGAACTTGATCCTCTACTGATTGTGGCTGATATTGTGGCTGCTTAAGCAGTTCTAATAATCTTTCACCACGATTAAGAGCATCTTTTGTTGATTGATCAAGATCAGATGCAAATTGTGAAAATGCTTGTAACTCATTAAAGTATGCAAGATCCATGCGTAAACGACCTGCAACTTGTTTCATCGCTTTAATTTGAGCATTACCACCAACTCGTGAGACTGAAATACCAACATTAACAGCGGGTCGAATGCCAGCAAAGAATAAATCTGATTCTAAATAGATTTGACCATCTGTAATAGAAATTACGTTAGTAGGAA